>NZ_JBYSXD010000021.1:0-71492 GCF_058781865.1 Arthrobacter sp. FW306-1B-F12A | reverse complement strand
AACACTCCGCGCCCCTCCTCACAGCCATCGGCTACATCAACTGGTGGGAAGGCCGCGGAAGCAAAGCCCACCAATACATGGAACTCGCCCTGGAAGCCGACCCCGAGTACCGCCTGGCCAAACTCAGCGACCAACTCCTCGGCTACGGAATGCTAGCCGGCTGGAACATGGACAAAGACACCGCCTACCGGACGCGAGGGCTTGGAACCTCGGACTGACGAACGACCCTTATCGAATTCATGGGGATTGCAATTCAACAGCTTCAAGACAGGCGTCGTCACCAGGGAGCCGACCCTTTGTTCGTGACGGTTGAAAACCAAGTCCGTATGGCGGCGAAACGGCTCAGTTTCGGACCATCCCTGATAATCCAACAGGTACTGTCGTGGCATGGGAAGTAGCACCCTTCAAGGGGTCACCTCGTGCAGGACTCCGCAGTGGAAGAACCGGACATCGAAGCTTTCGTTGTTCTTCCGCCCGACCACCTCTGCTGTAGCCAGCTTTAGGCACAACGACGTCGTTGCCATGCGTTCGGCTAATCACTCGCGTGCATACGCTGTGGCCACAGGTTTCGGCTGTTCACTCTGCCTTTCCTTCGGAGACTGTTGGTGCGAATGGCGACCTAAGACGCACCATGAGATCTGCGTGCTCTCGCCTCCTGTGAGGACACACACGGTTACTCCGTGTTGTCGATTGGGACCGGCCTAGGATTTATCCGTGACGCGGACAGCTGCGCTATTTTCAATGGATTTCCCGGTCTTGGCCTGCAAACTTTCGATTGCCGTCACGAACCGCTTCATACCCAGACGAAGCGACGCTTCGTCTGTGGCGAAGGAGATCCGAACGGCACCTTCACCGGACGGCCCAAACTCGGCGCCTGAACGTACCTGGACGCCGGCCTCGGCCAGATATGCGGTGAGCTCTCCAGATGACAGTGGCGAATCGATGCGCACGAAGGCGTAAAACGCCCCTTCCGTGGGCTCGTATTGAACACCGGGAACGTCAGAGAGAAATTGTCTGACCAGGTCCCGACGCCGGCGGTAGCCCGTGATCTGGGTTTCGTGCCAGTCCGGATCGGGGTTCAGTGCCGCCAGTGCAGCATCCTGGACGGCGGTGTTGATCGAGCCGGCGAATGTGCGGTGGATCAGCCCGATCGCGTCGATTAAGTGCGGCGTGGCCACAATGTATCCCAGGCGCCAACCTGTCATTGCGTAGGTTTTCGAGAAAGTGCGGACCACCACCACACGTTCAGCGACTTCCCGCAAGTGCAGGGCCGACCAGAATCCCGAGCTGCTGAGGATGATATCGGCGTACGCTTCATCGCAGACAAGGCGAAGCTGGGGGTAACGCTCGAGAACTTTTGCGACGGCTTCGAGTTCCGTGCGTGTGAAGACGGCACCTGTTGGGTTGCCAGGGTTGCACAGCACAAGCAGACGGGCGCGCGTCTGCTTGACGGCTGCCTCGATTGCGGGGACATCGAGGTGGCCGCTTGGTGTGAGCGGGACCCAGTGGTGCCGGGCCCCGACCATGGCGGTGTGATCGGTGTACAACGAATACGTAGGCTCTGGTAAGACGACTGTGTCTCCGGGATTCAGCACGGCAAGGAAGGTAGCGGCCAGTCCAGCTGCCGCCCCGTGAGTGAGCAGGACCTGACCTTCGTCAACGTCTATTCCGATGGTGTCCGTGAGGTGCTTGGCCAGGGCTCTGCGAAGCTCAGGGATACCGGCATCCGGGGAGTATCGGGTTCGGCCGGCACGCAGTGCTTCGATCGCAGCGTCGACAATGCGCGACGGGGTGTCCTCTCCGGGTTCGCCAACGGCGAGCGAGATGACTCCGGGCGACGCCTGCCCAAGGTTCTCTGGCCGGCGTGAGGCGGCTTCGATCCGTTGGACCAAGGCAGTGTGCGGTGGGCCGTTCAAGGTATCTCCTTTGAGCTAGGTGGTATGGGTTGAATAGGGCTTGCCAGTGTCAGAAGGTGGTCGCGGGCCCCGAGTCGGCGGTAGAAGTCGATGGCGGCCTTGTTGGCAGTGACGACCGAGATTTTGAGGGTTTGGGCGCCAACTCCGCCGAGGTACTGTAGGGCTGAATTGAACAAGCGAGGGCCCACGCCATGTCCGCGAGAGTCTCCGCGCACGACCAGCGTTTCGAGTATTCCGATGCTGCCCCAATCCCAGGAGTTGCTGGCGGGGCCGAGGCGGACAAAACAGTAGCCGACGGGGCGGCCGTTGATTTGTGCCGTGAAGAGCCGGCCGGCAGCGCTCCGGAACCAGTCGACGTACTCAGCGCGACGCTTCGGCCAGGATTCCTCAACGGTAAGAGCGGCACCGGTGCGGGCCAGTTCGGGCGCGGTTTGATGATGATAGGCCAACAACTCCCCCCACAGCTCCCGCACCAGGTCGACGTCCCAGACAGAGAGCTCGACCACAGTGATGTCCTCTATTTCTGCAGTCACCGGGGCCTCGTCCCTGCGGGCTCGCCCGTCGAAATTGCTTCGGAGATCCCGGACCGAGGCCTGGTTGGCGCCGTCATCGAACCATGGCCAGGAACGACTGGGTCCTGGGGTGCCGTGGATTGGCGAGGACGCTCTCGGGAGGACCGACCTCTAGGATCGTGCCCCCGTCCATCATGATGACGACGTCGGCAACATCCCGTGCGAACGCTATCTCATGCGTCACAATCACCATGCTCATCCCGCTCTCGGCGAGTTCTCGGATGACGTGGAGCACTTCGCCGACAAGTTCGGGGTCAAGGGCTGAGGTGGGCTCATCGAACAACATGAGTTCCGGTTTCATCGCGAGGGCCCGGGCAATGGCAACCCGCTGCTGTTGTCCTCCAGACAGGGTGGCGGGGTAGGCTGCCTCTTTGGTTTCAAGCCCGACCCGGGCAAGCAGGAGTCTCGCCTCGTGCATTGCGTCGGACTTCTTCACCTTACGAACGTGGATGGAGCCGGCAGCGACGTTTTCCAGGGCGGTCATATGAGGGAAAAGATTGAAGCTCTGAAAAACCATGCCGATTCCGCAGCGGCTTCTGGCCGACTCCTTCGGGGACATTTCCATAAGCTTTCCATGGGCTTGTCGATAACCGACGACAGAGCCGTTAACCTCGATGCGACCACTGTCGATGCTTTCAAGGTGATTAATGGTCCGGAGAAGGGTCGACTTTCCTGACCCGGATGGGCCGATAATGCAAGCTATCGAGCCTCGTTCCAGGCTGAAGTTGACATTCTTCAGGACCTCCAAGGACGCATAGAATTTTCCGACATTGCGGATGTCGAGGATCGTGTCAGTCATTGTTCCTCCGAGCCCACCAGGATGGGCGTGCTTGCGATGCTGAGTGCGATATAAGAGCGGATCGGCCAAGTCGGCGCTCCACCCGTCCTTGGATGAAGGTGAAGACAGTGGTCAGGACGATGTACCAGAATGAGGCCACGAGGAGAAGCTCAATGATGGCAAAATTGCGCTGGTAGATCGTCTGGCTCGCGTAGAGAACTTCACCGTATTGGATAACGCTGGCCATGGCAGACGACTTCAGCATGATCACGAACTGATTTCCAGTCCCAGGGAGAGCCACTCTGAACGCTTGGGGAAGAATCACTACGCGCATCGCGACGAAAGGGCTCATGCCAAGGGCTTCGGCTGCCTGCCGCTGGCCGTGTCCGACAGCCAAGAGACCACCGCGGACGATTTCACTCATGTACGCACCCTCGTTCAGGCCCAGACCGACAAGAGCCGCGACGAAGGGTGTAATCAGGCTCGTGGTCAGGTAGGTGCCGAGCCCGGGGATCGTCATTGTGGGGAATACCAGCGCTAAGTTGTACCAGAGCAGGAGCTGGACGAGGACCGGTGTTCCTCGAAAGAGCCACGTGTATATTGACGACACTGTGCGCAGGACCGGGCTTTTGGACATGGATGCGATGGCGCTGGCCGTCCCCAGGATCAAGCCGATGATCATAGCCAGCACGCTCATAACCAGCGTATTTATTGCCCCCTGCAGAACAGTTCCATCGAAGAGGAATTCCAAGGTGACTGCGTAGTTGATCTTTGCGTTGGCGAACGCTATCAGCAGTCCGGCGGCCGCGGCCAGGAGTATGAGTGAGGTGACCGCCCGGCCATAATGGCGGCGTCGCACGACTGGCGGGTCCACTGCCGTATCCGCCTTGACGGGCGGCACACTCCTGCCTTCCCGGTTTTCCGTGTCTGAATTTGGGTGCATGGTGGTCATCGAACCCTCGCTCTCTTCCTTATGCCCCGTCATTGATTGTCGCTTTGCTGATTGCGGCCCCGCCGATACCCCACTTGTCGAGAATGGCTTTGTACTTCCCTGAATCCATCAGTTGCTGGATCGCCTTCTGGAGGACGGAGCGCATGTCGGTGCGATCCTTCGCTACGGTGATACCTGCCCGTGCCGGACCGATGATGGCGCCGGCGAGGTCGTAGTCGGGGCTTTGCTTGCCGAGGTAGGCGCAAACAGCGTAGGCCGTGACAACGGCCTCGGCGCGGCCCTGCTTGATCTGCAGGAGCGCAGCCGGCACGGATTCGAAGGTCAGGATAGAGATCGGTGATCTGCCTTTGCCGACGCAGTCGACGTCGCTGCCCTTCTTGGTGATGTCGACGTTGTTGCTACCCTCTTGTACGGCAACCGTCCCCCCGCAGAGATCGCCGAAGCTCCCGACGTGCTTGGGGTTCCCCTCTGCGACAAGGAGCCCGGCACCGGTTGTGGCGAAGTCAATAAGGTCGACCTGGGCCCGTTTTTCCGGCCGGTCGGTTGACCAGTCCCAATAGGCATCCACCCGGTGAGTCTGAACAGAGGGGACGGACTGGTCGAAGGCAACATTCTCCAAGTCGATATTAACTCCAAGGAGTGGCTGGACGGCCTGGGCCATGTCGGCATTGATTCCTTCGATCGTGTGGCCGTCCTTGCCCACGATGGCAAACGGCTCAGATGTCGCATCAGTTCCAAGCTTCAGGGTCCCGGCTGCTTGGACGCTGCTCGGGAGCTCACGGTAAAGCGGAGCCGTAGATCCTTGAGCACCTGGGCTTGCGGAGTCGCTTACTTTCTGCGCATTACAGGCTGTGACAGATGCAGCAACAACGGCAAGCGACACTGCTGGCACGATAAGGCGGGTGAAGCCCTTCATCTTTTCTCCTTCTTCATATTAAGAGGTTGTTCCCTATGCCGGGTCATTGATTGTCGCCTTGCTGATCGCAGCCCCTCCGACACCCCACTTGTCCATGATCCGGCCGTATTCCCCGGAGTCGATCAGGCGTTGGACAGCATCCCTCAAGACGTCGCGGATGTCCGTGCGGTCCTTGGCCACGACGATTCCTGCCCGGACGGGGTTGTTGATTGCCCCGGCGAGATCGTAGTCGGGACTTTGCTTACCGGTATAAGCGCACACGGCGTAGGCCGTGACAACGGCATCGGCACGGCCCTGTTTGATCTGCAACAGTGCGGCTGGGATAGAGTCGAACGTCAGGACCGTGACCGCAGGTTTCCCGTTGGGGATGCAAGTCTGTTCGCTAAGCCGTCGAAGATTTTGCACATGGTCCGCGCCCGCCTCCGCCGCGACCGTCTTGCCGCAGAGGTCCTCGTAAGCTGTGATGTTTTGAGGATTGCCCTTCCTGACCATGATCCCCGAGCCGGTGGTCGCGAAGTCGACAATGTCGACTTGCTGCCGCTTGACCGGAGTATCACTGGTCCACGTCCAGTAAGCGTCTACGCGATGCGAATTCACCGAGGGTACCGACTGGTCGAAGGCGATGTTCTGCAGGTCCACCGGCACACCGAGATATTGCTCGATGCCCCTGGCAAGGTCGGGGTCCACGCCGACGATGGTGCGCCCGTCATGGTCGATGATTGCGAACGGTTCGGCGCTTGCGGCAAGTCCGACTTTGAGCACGCCAGCTGCCTTGACACTGCTCGGAAGCTCGTTGAAGAGCGGCGCCGTAGATCCTTGAACACCGGGACCTGCAGAATCGCCTACTTTCTGCGCATTACAGGCTGTGAGCGACACTGTGATCAGTGCCACGGATACTGCCGAGATGACACACAATCTCTTCATCTAACACTCGCATTCTTGGACAACGCTGTCCGTTGTTGGGGTGGTGCCAAAGGGGTTGGCTGACTCGTGTGCCAGCCGAAGCTACGAACAAACGATGCTTCCGGAGCAAGCTCGTCTTCGATCTGCCAGGTGCCCTCGAAGTCGGCGGTTGAGGCTTTGACGACCGGGGACCAGTGCATTGGGGCAGACTCTTGGCGGAACAATGATGGGCCCACAGCCTAAAGCGACAGGCATGCTCAAAATCGCCACTTCGGCCGGCCCTCAGCCTCTTCAATCTCTCCACGGAACGGGCTCAGGTTGTCGATACCACTTAAACTCCGTGCTGGATTATCAACGACCAGCTGATCGATGACTTCTGCCGAAATGCCTCGTTCTTGAAGCAGGCCTAGGAAGTGACCGAACAGGAATGTGTACCCGTAATGGCCAGAGGCTCGTAGAAGGCTGCGTTTGCCAACGTCCTGCGAAAGTAGAATCCGGTCTGCGTAACCTGCTTCGAGGAGCGCGAGGAGGTAGCCTAGCTTGCGCTCTGTGTCCTGTTCACTGGTCCCTCGGATCGTATCGAGCTGGACCCAAACACCCGCCCTCGCCAAAGCTTCGCGATAGCCAGGTTCATGGACAGTGTCGCAGTGACCGACAATGATTCGTGCCGGGTCGACATTTTCCTCACGCAGGATCTCCACTTGCGCAATCCCGGTGGGGTAGGCGACCGAATGCAGGGAGATCGCGACTCCAGTTTGCAGCTGGGCCCGCGCCGCAGCCCGCAGAACTAGTTCTTCCCGGGGCGTGATTCTCCAGTCGTCGCTTCCGATCTCGCCGATGATTCCGGCCCTTATTCCTCCCCCGCCGGGGAAGCCCTCTGTCAGGTCCCGAACAAATGCTTCTGCCAGGGAGTCGATGCTTGCGTCCGCGAACAACACATCATCGAAGAACGAGTCCCGGTAGTGTCCGGTACCCAAGACGATATGCACGCCCGTGGCGTCCGATAGCGCCTTGATGGCACGGATGTTTGATGGCGTGCGTGACCCGAGCGGTAAGTAACCCTCGTCCGACGGCGAGCCATCGAGCAGGCCCGCTGGGTCTGGCGAGGCACCCACAGTCATCTCGGCCGGCGTTAAGTCGACGATAGTGCCTCCGCCTACATCGCGAAATGCCGCAAGCTCAGCCTCAAGGACCACGCGGTCAACAACCAACCCGTCAGTGGGGAACTCCTGAGTCCAGTTCACGTAGGTGTGTTCATGCATGAGCACCCGCCCTAGCCCGTCAGCTGCCACCGTTCCACGAGCGGTCTCGATCATAGGGCCCATGACGCCATCGGCAGATCGACAGTTGGGAAGGAGCCGGCATGTTCCTTCAGGGCTGTGACAGATGCAGCAACAACGGTAACCGACACTGCTGGCATGATGAGCCGGGTGATGCCTTTCATCTTTCTCGTTCTTTCTATTCAGTCGTTGTACTTGCCGAGTGGTTAGAGGTCGCTCATGTTCGCCAGCCTTGCGCTGGGATACCAGCCGAGCAGGCGGACGGACCGCGCAGCACCAGCAAGCTCGTCCTGCAGCCGCCGGACGTCACGAAAGTCGGTTGCGGAAGCTTCGACAAGGATCCGATAGTCCCCCAAGTGAGCCCTTGTAGTGATGCAGTCAAAGCGGTAGAGCGACAGACCGGACCGAACCAACGCCGCCTGGATCCCGGCGAGGTCGCCAGACTCCGGCTCAATCAGCACCGTGCACCGGTCTGGCTGTTGGAGCCGCTCTCGATCACGCCCCAGGAGCCAGAAACGAGTAATGTCTCCAGGGGGATCGGCGATTCCATCTGCGAGTACATCCAGCCCGGCTGCTTCGGCGGCACTGCGGTGGGCAATGGCCGCTCCGAAGCTGTGAACCGTTGCAGTGACCATCTCCACGCCCGATGCTGTGGAGTTCGCGGGGACACGGGATGCCTGCGGGACGTGGCTGGATAGCCACTGGTCGCATTCAGCCAGCGCCTCCGGATGGCTGTACACGGCGGTGACTTGATCAAGGGCGACACCAGGTCGCACCGCGAACGCCATGACGGCTGCGTAGACGACCTCTCCGGAAATCTCGACATCGCTTCCGAAAATCGACCTCAGATGTGGGCCGATCAGGCCGTTCAAGTTGGTTTCCACCGCCAACAGCCCGAAGTCGAGATCACCCCGGGCGACGGCCGCTACAAGATCTGCCGGGGTGGAGCGTGGCTCCCCCTCCGCATACCAAGCAGCAAGGAGCGGGGCTACGGCTTTTGAATGGAAGGACCCATTCGGTCCGAGATAGCCAATCTTCATCTGGGCCCCTTTCAGTCAAGGAAATAATGTGCTGCTAGTCACAATCGTGCGGTACATTGGACCGGTCTGTACAGGCCAATCTGGCGCAATTAGGCCAGTCCAATCTTGGAGAGAGTCCGCTATGGCCGTTCGCTCGACAATGCCGTCGATAGCAGAGCTGTTTTTGGAACTTGAGGATTCCAATCGCCCCATGCGCTGGCGCCTCACCGCTGCGATACGATCAGCGATTGCAGACGGAAGGCTGTCCGTCGGGGCGCCCCTGCCGCCCAGCAGAACGCTGGCGTCGCAACTTGGATGTTCGCGATGGGTCGTGGTCGAGGCATATGAAGAGCTGACGTCTGAAGGGCTGTTGGTATCGCGGCCGGGATCCGGTACCGTGGTCACCTCCCTGGCCATCACCACGCCCGAACGCAGAGCCCTTGAACTGCCACAACGTGAACCCCGGATCACCTTCTCCGCAGCCTTCGCTGACCTTAGTGCCTTTCCGCGGGCGGAATGGGCCAAAGCAGCAGCACATGTCATGGCCAATGCATCTCCCCGCGACCTCGCATACCCAGTTCCCGACGGGGCACCCCAGTTCAGGACGGCCCTGGCCCAACGGCTTCGGAGAACCCGGGGAGTGCGCGCTGACCCGCCAGACGTGATCGCGTGTGGTGGGACTGTGCATGCAATCGGCCTGCTCGCACGCGCCTTGCGACGAGAGGGGCACACCTCAATAGCCATAGAGGATCCGGGCTGGACGCGGCTTTGTCCTCCCTTGGAGGAGGCCGGACTCCGAATTGTCCCCATCTCCGTCGACGAGAAGGGGATCCGCGTAAAGGACCTTGCTGAGCGTAATGACGTCCGGGTGGTACTGACGACGCCGGCTCACCAGTTCCCGCTCGGCGTGGTCATGGCCCCGGAACGGCGGGCAGAACTGCTTCGTTGGGCCCAAGAGCGCGACGGATTGATCGTCGAAGATGATTACGACGGAGAGTTTCGGTACGACCGGCACCCGATCGGTACGCTGCAGGCGTTGGACCCGGAGCACGTCGTGTACATCGGCTCCACAAGCAAGATTCTCAGCCCGGCACTGCGCCTCGGCTGGATGGTGGCACCACAACGCATTGGCTTAGCGGTGTCACGAATAAGGGCCTCCGTTGACCTGGGAGTGTCCGTCCTTGATCAACTGGCCATGGCATTCCTCATGGACACGGGCCACCTTGACCGCCACCTGCGCCGGACTCGTCTTGGGTACGGGCGAAAACAGCAACTTCTAACTGACCTGGTCCAACGCCACCTTCCCGGATCCACAGCAGACGGAATCGCCGCAGGCCTGCACGCAGTGCTTCGACTGCCCAACGGGGTGGACGAACACTTTGTAGTAGAACGTGCCGCAGCAAGAGGGGTTAAGGTTATCGGCCTGTCCCAGTATGGACACGGTTCCCGGACCCTCCCCCCAGCTCTCGTTCTCGGCTACGCAGGCCTTACCGAGTCCGCGATGAGAGAAGGCCTGGCGATTTTGGCGGAGGTGATCTCCTCTGGCCCAAGTATTTGAGATTCCGAACAGCCCTTCCGACCGCCAATCGAAACTGCTGATCCGACGACTGCCGGGTGCAAGAGGTCTCAACCTTTGACTGACGCGAAAATTGTGTGGTCGCGGCTGTGGTCCCAGGGGGCGGCAGCGTGCGGGTTATGCGGTGTGCTGGAGCGGTTCGAGGGTGACCTGGTAGCCGAGACTTTCGAGTTGTTGGATGGCTCTTTCCTTGCTGCGTAGGGGCTGGCGCCGGGTGTAGTAGTCCGGGCCCGGATCGGCGTAGCATTCGCCGGTGTTGAGCATGTGCCAGATGGCGATGAGCATGGAATGCTCGACGGCGACGAGTGCTTTCATTGGCCCGCGCCGGGACTTGATGCGCCTGTATTTCGCGCCGAGATAGGTGGTCTGTGATCGGGCCACCGTCATTGCGGCCGTGCCCAGGACCCGTTTCAGGTAGCGGTTCCCGGGCCTGGTCTTGGTCGATTTGACCCGCCCGGCGGATTCGTTGGCCCCCGGCGCGGTGCCGGCCCAGGATGCCAGGTGCCCGGCCGTGGGGAAAACGGACATGTCCGCCCCCGGTTTCGGCGATGATGACCTCGGCGGTTCGGCTGCTGATGCCCGGGATTGTCGCCAGCAGTTCCCGGGCAGCGCTAAAAGGCTGCATGAGCTCATCGATCCGCGCGTCGAGGGTGGCGATGTCCTTGCTGTGGGCATCGATCCGGTTCAGGAACAGCCGGGCCATGAACGCGTGGTGGGCGTTGAAGCGGCCCGTCAGCGCCTCCGTCAGCGCGGGGATCTTCCGTCGCATGCTCCGTTTCGCGAGATCGGCCAGCGCTGCCGGGTCGTTCTGGCCCTCAATCAGGGCCTGGAGCATTGCCCTGCCGGAGGCGCCGGTGATGTCTGTTGCGATCGAGGAGAGCTTGATTCCGGAGTCTTCCAGCATCTTCTCCAGCCGCTGGACTTCCCTGGACCTCTCGTCGGTGATGGCGGAGCGCGTCCGCGTCAAATCGCGAAGCTGGCGGATGTTTTCCGGTGGGACCAGGCAGCCGTGCAGGAGGCCGTGCGCGCCAAGCTGTGCCAGCCAGGCCGAGTCCGAAACATCGGTTTTGCGTCCGGGCAGGTTCCTTGCCTCTCTGGCATGCACCAGCTGAACGTTCAGTCCTTTGTCTTCGAGCAGGAAGTAGAACTGGCGCCAGTAATCCACGGTCGCCTCCATCACGATCAGGGCCACGCCCTGGTCCAGCAAGTATTCGGCCAGCCGGTTGACCTCGTTCGTCATGGCCGTCCAGGTCGTGATCTCCTGGGTCGTTCTGCCGCCCTCGCTCGTGATGCGCACGCAGGCCTTCGCGTCCCGCTTGGAAACATCCAGTCCCGCACATCGTTGATAGAGAACATCCATCGCTTCACCATCCGTTTTGCCGTCGTTGAGCAGGAAGCACGGACCGGAAAGGAGAGCAAAAGAAGCAGAATTCTGACGCCCGTGCTGATGGCAACATTCCACGGTCCCCGCGGAAACGGGCTCTCCACCACCAGGCTGATATGCGGGCTCGCGGCACCACAGAGTTAGCAGGGTCGTTTCCGGAACACAGCAGCAGTATCAGCCCGCGTTACCTCCGGAACAAGACGGCTGGAACCCAAAGGAAGCTGCCGGGCGAATTTTCCCGTTCCACGGCGGGACGAGCGAAGCCGCCCCTGCATGGCTGATTAGACGAATAGCTGATCCCGCCAATGGCCAACGGCTGGAGCTCGTTGGCCATTGCTTCCTGCAGGAACCCGGTCCCGGAGGCGTCCGGTGGCTAAGACGGGGCGGGAGTTTCGTTCCCGGCGCTAGCTGCGCCCGCCAGAGCTCTGCACCAACGCCTCGTCTTTCAACAGGACCGCTGGTTGACAACCGCTCCAATAGTCGCAGTGCGTCGCCGTGCTCGCATGAAATCCGGCGTTTTACTACCACGCCTGTTTTTCTCTCGTCAGACCAAATGGGACGTCATGGCTCAGGGCCACGGTGCAGCGACCCGGCGCCTCATGAATGACCAGGATTCCGCGGAGGCCTTCTGTCATTGCCTTTCCCTGCATCAGCAACACAGCGTCGTTGAGCTCGTGTTCCAGCGTGTCCTTGCTGGTTGCGGTGACCGTTAGCGGGTGATCCTGTGTGTTTTCGTTCATCGTGCTTGCTTTCTTCTGGCTGTGCTTGATTGTCTCCGGTCGATAATGACGGAGACCGTGGTTGAACCGCGGCGATCCGGTTTATCGTGCGCGAATACGTCCCGGACTTGTTCGCGGGAAAGAGCACCACGGGGATGGGGCCAGCGGCGGCGGGTGCGCGGTCGTTTCGGGGGCCCCATCCACGCGCAAAGGGATTCTTCATTCTTGCCAGGGCATAACCACGCCGGCGGCCCCCGGCGGGAGCTGAAGCTGCTCGAGAGTGAACCAGGGGCGGGCTTCCTCGAACCACACGCTGACGTCATCGTCCTCGTGAACAGCCACCCGTCCACGGCCCCCATCGAGCCAGATCCAGAAGATTGACGCATCTGGGGCCACGATGTCCACCATGCCGCTTGTGACGTTTTCGTTTTCCCGTTTAACGCAAACCTTGTCGTCTGGGTTCAGGAACACCCATTCGGCAGGCGTCAATGGAGGGCCGTGGGAATGCCGGCAGTGCCCCTTCACCACGATCTCATTGCCGCGCACTTGCTCCATCGAGACCGTCCTTCCTGCTGACGTGGCGTGCCCGTGGTGCATGGCAAGCTCTCCGACCAGTTTCACGGAGCGGAAACCTGCTCCGGTGACGGGGTCAACGCACGATCACGTATAGCTTGCGGATTGTGGTGTGGACGTCCCATACCCCTTGCCAGCCCTCCGGGGTGATTAGCGTGTCACCGGCGCTGACCGTCACCGAATTTCCGGCACTGTCGGTCAACGTGGCCCTGCCCGTGAGAACCTGGCAGATCTCGGCATAGCCCTCACGGGAGGCGGTGAAGCGGCCCGGGGAGCATTCCCAAAACCCCACCTCCGTCCCGGCGGCCTCCCATATCGATTTGCTCGTTTCGACCTGCCCGGCTGTCAAGGACGACTCCTTCAACGCCGTCCGTCCAAGTTGAATGGTGGCAGGTTTGGCCACCACGGCTGTTCCTACGGTGTCGCTCATTCTTCTGCTTACCTTCCTGAGATGAGGCCTGCGATGCTCGCAAGCGCTGACGTTCCTGGTCGACCAGAGCGGCATTCATTGCGGTCGGCCGCCCGGTATGCCCCGTAAATTGTCTGGACGGCCAGCCACCGAAGGGGTTCAAACTCCCAGTTGCGGGCCTGATGGTTCGTCCAGGGCAAACGCGTCAGATCAGTGTCGCGTCGGAGAATAAGATCGGTCAGGGTGCGTCCGGCCAGGTTGGTCGTCGTGACACCGGTACCGACGTAGCCTCCTGCCGATCCCAGCCCGGTCCGCGTGTCGTACTGCACGCTGGCTGACCAGTCCCGAGGGACACCGAGCACGCCCGACCACGCGTGATCGACCTGGACGTCGTGTGCGGCCGGGAAGAACCGCACGAGCAGATTCCGGAGGCTTTGGATGGTGGCCTGGTCGGTTCTGCCGTCCTGGTCGACCCGGGACCCGTAGCGGTACGGGACGCCGCGGCCTCCGAACGCGATGCGGTCATCCTCCGTCCGCTGCGCATACATGTAGACATGTGCGAAGTCGCTGAGGGCTTCATATCCGGACCAGCCGATCTCCTCCCAGAACTCCTTGGGGAGGGGTTCGGTGATGATCATTGAGGAGTTCATGGGCAACCACGTCCGGTGCTCTCCCTCAAGATCAGCGGTGAACCCTTCCGTCGCCCGGATGACGTGGTCCGCATGTACCGTCCCGTGTTCCGTCTCCGCCCTACCGGGCAGGATGTATTTGACGCGGGTGCCCTCGTAAATGGGCACGCCGGAAGCTTCCACCGCCGCCGCCAGACCAGCGGCAAGCTTCGCCGGGTGGACGCGGGCACAGTGCGGATGCCAGATACCTGCAAGGGTGCCTCTGACACCCACCCGGGCCGCCGATTCTTCTGCGGACAGCAGGACGACGTCCGTTCCGGGCCATTCGCGCTGCGTGGTGAACGAAGCGTTGAGCCGCTGCGCCTGCGCGGGGGTGTACGCAACGTTGAGCTCGCCCCCCTTTCGGATGTCGGCGTTGATGTTCTCTTCCGACGCGACCCGGATCACCTCGTCCACAGACCGGTTCATGGCGTGCTGCTGATTGACGGCCGCCTGCCGGCCGTGAGTACCGACGTACTGGTCCAGCCCTCCGGTCACGGAGTTCGTTAGCCAGCCGCCATTTCGGCCGGAGGCTCCGTAGCCTGCGAAGCGGGACTCAAGGACCGCGATCCGGATGTCGGGGACGGCCTTCTTCAAGTAGTACGCAGTCCACAACCCCGTGTAGCCTGCCCCCACGATCGCGACGTCCACCTGGGTGTCCCCGGGCAGGGAGGGTCTGGGCGCGTGCAGACCGACTTGGTCCCACCAAAAAGACACGTCCCCGTTGCGCATCATTTCGCGGCTCCGGAAATCAACGTTCCGCCCAGGAAAGTGGACAACACCTTGACGTGTTCGACATCCGAGGAGTCAACACTCAAGGGGTCCCGGTCCACTACAACAAAATCCGCTAACTTACCCACTTCTACGGTTCCTTTCTCATGGTGTTCGTCCACTCCTTTGGCGGCCCACTCCCCGAACATGCGCAGTCCTTCGAGAGCTGAAATCCGGTGAGGTGAAGGCTTCGCGCCCGCCGTTCGGCTGGCCGCCAGACTGACGTTCCGGAGCGGGCTGATTCCATCTGGAACGGTTCCGGTTGCATCACTTGCTCCGATGACCTCAAACCCTGCGTCGATCAGCTGGCGAAGGGGCTGGAATCCCTGCTGATGTCCTTCGTCCGATACAGCGAAATGCGGTGTAGCCACAAGTCGTACCGGGGTAGCCGCAACGAGTGGAATGTCTTCGGGGTCGATGAAGTCGGCACCGTGCTCGATCCGGTGCCGCATATTCATGCGCCGTCGTGAAGCAATGGAGTTGATCACCTCACATACGAGCCGAATGGCGTGCGGGGTTACTGCGTGCATGAGCAGCTGGACGCCTGAACGATCCGCGGCATCCACGAACTGTTCAAGTTCCGCCCGGTCCCATTTCGTATCGTCTCTATGTTCCCCATAGGCCGTCGCCCCTTCCCCGTCGATGAAGATCTTGGCGCCGCCGAATCGCAACATGTCGTCTCCGAAGCCGGATTCCGGCCCCCACGCCAGGACTTCTTCCAGGCTCGCAGTTCGCGGGACGTGAACGAAGAACCGCACACGGAACGGCAGCTCATTCGCCTTCGCCAGGCGGTGCAACGCACGAACATCATCCGCGGAAGTCGAAATGGTGCTGAGGCTCGTGGTTCCAACAGCTGAGAACGTAGGGCGAGCGTGCGCCCTCAACGCAGACATGACCTCGGCCGATGAGTGCGTGGGCAGGCGGTCCCAGACTTCCGTGAACACGCCTGTCGGCCCTGATCTGTCGACGTCTACATCCATCCAGGACGGTAGGGACCGCAGGTCATCGAGCCCCAGCGCAGTGATTGCAGCCGTGTTGAGGCAAGCTACATGCAGGCCGGCCATCACCACCATGGGCTCGTGTGGGCTGATCCAGTCAAGCTCGTCCTTGTGGGGCAGCCGGCCTTCCGCGACTTTGTGCTGTAGCCCGAAGGAGCTCCGCGCGATGATCCATCCCCGTGGCTGGGACTGCCTGGCATGCGCCAGATGCTCCAGAATCTCCGTCAAACTGCGGTGGGGGGGTGAATGCACGGAAACGTGATGCTCCAGACCCGCGAGAGTCAGCTCGAGGTGGCAGTGCCCGTCTACGAACCCCGGTAGAAGTACAGACCCGTCCAAATCAACCACGGAATCAGCCCGTGCCGCATCAATGCTTCCAGCAGGTCCAATCTGTTCAATACGCGGCCCACACACGAGCACGTCGCTCGGAACCAGGGTCTGCCTACCTCCGAGGAGAGCATTTGCTCCAGTGAAAAGCTTGCGTTCCTGGCCCATCACGTTCCGCTGTTGGCGGGCACGACGACACCGTTCCCTGGGTGCCAGCCAACAGATATGTGTTCACCTTCTCTGAGCGCGCCCTGACCGGCCGCTTCATGGAGGCGCCCGCGCGTGCCATCCGGAAGTTGAATCAGTATGCGACGGAAACTGCCGAAGTACGACACGTCGGTTACCACCGCCGGCAAGATGTTGTGCCCGGACGGTTGTTGCCCCGCGGGGATAACGGTGAGGTGCTCTGGCCTGACAATCAAGGCTGCCTCGCCGGACACGTCGGAGGACGGAACGCGCAAAACGCGATTGCCGTAGGCGACCTCGGTGCCGGAACTCTTTCCGTGGAAGACGTTCGATTCCCCGAGGAAACGCGCGGCGAACAGCGTCCGGGGACGCTCATAGAGCTCAGAGGGTGTACCGATCTGTTCGATGCAGCCCTTGTTGAACAGCACGATTCGGTCGCTCAGCCCCATCGCTTCGCCCTGGTCGTGGGTGACGAAGAGGAACGTGGTGCCGACTTCACGATGGATGCGGCCAATCTCGACCTGCATCTCATCCCTTAGCGCCTTGTCGAGTGCGCTGAGTGGCTCGTCCATAAGCAGCACCGGGGGGCGATAGACCAGAGCACGGGCCAGGGCTACGCGTTGTTGCTGGCCGCCGGAGCACTGCCGCGGCAGTCGGTCTTCGTAACCCTTGAGGTGAACGAGGGCGATGGCTTCATCGATGCGGTCTCTGCTCTCTGACTTCGATAGGCCACGGCCATGCAAGCCGAACGCGACGTTGTCGCGGACAGACATGTGCGGAAACAGGGCGTAGTTCTGGAACACGACTCCCAGGTTGCGGTGGCCCGGGGACAGCGCCGTCACGTCCCTGCCGCCGATCCAGATTCGACCCGAGGTCGGCTTCGCAAAGCCGGCTATGAGGTTCAGCGTGGTGGTCTTCCCGCTCCCGGAGGGCCCGAGGAACGTCACGAACTCACCGGGCGCGACATCGATCGTGGCGTTCTCGATCCCGACGGCGCCGGTGCGGAAGCGTTTGGTGATGGCGTCGAGTCGAACGCCGGAGGTGTTTGTGCTCATTGCATTGCCTTCTTTTGTCGCCGGTCGCCTTTCCGGGCGAGCATGGGCAGCAGAACAACCACCGTTGTCACTGCCAGGATGATGGTGGAGACTGACGCGATGGTCGGATTCACTTCGTTGGTCACGCTGACGAACATTTCGATCGGCAGTGTCCGAACTTGTGGGGACTGTAGGAAGCTTGCCGCGACCACTTCATCGAATGAGGTGACGAATGCGAACAGGGCTCCTGCGGCCACCCCGCGGGAGATGTCGGGAAGGACGACGCGGAAAAATGTCCTCAGCGGTCCGGCACCCAGGCTTGTGGCTGCCCGCTCCAATGCGGGATCGACACCGGCAAGGCTGGAGAGCACCGTAATGACAACGAAGGGCATTGCCAGAACGGTGTGGGCCAGCAGGAAGCCTTGCAGGTTGCCCGTCAAGTGCCAACGAAGGTAGGTGGCGTAGATGGCTACGCCGCTGACGATTCCGGGCACGATCATGGGGGCCATGAGCGCTCCGGTGATGATCGTTGCGGCCCGTCCCCGGATCCGTCGTATCCCAAGGGCGGCAGTCGTACCGAGAATCGTAGATATGACGGTCACCAGGACGCCAATCAGAACCGAGGTCCCGATGGAGTTGATCCAGCGTGGATTCTCGAAGATGTTTGCGTACCAATGAAGGTCAAACCCCTTTGGTGGGAACGCGAAGCTCTCTTGCGATGCGAAGGAGACCGGAATGACAACAAGCAAGGGGGCAATCAGGATCGCACCGACCAGAACGGCCCACAGGCGCAGGCCCCAGCCCGATTTGTTTTCCTCATTCATTGCCGTCCCCTCCTTCAGAGGGCATGATGCCCCTCGTTGCTCTGCGAGCGATGGCGAGGAGCAGTCCTGTGATGACCAGTAGGACCAAGGAGAGAGCACCAGCTCCGGCGAAGTCCAGCAGCCTGCCCACCTTGGTTTCGATGAATTGGCCGATGAGTGATTGCTGGGGTGAGCCGATCAGCCGGGGAGTGACCCAGAACCCCAAGGCGAGGATGAATACCAGTACCGAACCGGCGGTTACGCCTGGCAATGAAAGGGGAAGAAACACCTTGATGAACGCCCGTGGGCGCGACGCTCCCATCGAATAGGCCGCGCTGAGCAGCTTCCGGTCAAGTTGGGTCATGTTGTTGTAGAGCGGCAGGACCATAAAGGGAAGGAGAACCTGTGCCATCGCGATCGTGACGCCGACCTGGGAGCCGAGCAGGGGTATTCCGCCCAGGCCGATTGATCTGAGGAAGTTCGCGATAGGCCCGTTGGGCTGCAGGAGCACGATCCAGGAAAAGGTCCTGGCCATGAGACTCGACCAGAACGGGAGCAAGACAAGAAACAGCAGGATTGATCTGGCCTTTGGCTTGGCAATGCTCATGAGGTAGGCGTATGGGTAAGACAGAACCAGGGTCACGGCGGTGACCAGCAGGGCAACGATCATGGTCCGGACGAGGATGGTGATCGAGGTTGGGTCACTGAACAGACGCGCGTATTGTCCGAAGCCTGGTTGAGGCTCCAGGAAACTCCGGGCACAGAGAACAACGAGCGGGACCAGAAAGAACACCACGACGACGGCCACCGCCGGTACTGCAAGCAGGGATCCGTGCAGCTTGGTTCCGGACCTCGCCAACGTGCTAGTCATCATGTGCTCCATCGCTCCAAACAACGCGTCCGCCGACGACGGTCAGATCGGACTCCAACCCGCGTAGCTCCCTCGGTGTCATGTGCCGCGGGTCCTGCCGATAGACAGCGCAGTCACCGCGGCCGCCGACGCGCAGTACCCCGATCTGACCTTCAAGACCGCCTGCATAGGCCGCGAACTCCGTGTAGGTGCGGATCGCGGTTCCCACATCCACGGATTCACCGGCGTCGATCACCAGCCCGTCGCGGTTCTTCCGGTCGAGCATTGCCGCCACACCGAACCACGGGTTGGTGGCAAATGGTTGGGTCCCTCCGGTGTCGGAGTTCCCCGGCGGCATCAGACCGGCCTGTACCAGTGATCGGTAGGCGTAAACCCCGGCGCCGTCGTCTGCATGGATGAAGCCGGCAGTGGGCACAGGGATGACGCTCAAATCGCGAAGACGGGTGATCATGGCCTCGTCGATCCACTGGTTCGCAACGTGCTCCAGCCGGGTCCGCCGGTCGCGTGGTTCGGACACCCGCCCCGCTTCGTCGATGGCGTCCAGGGCCACCATTTGTGCCAGGTCTCCGATCGCGTGAATCCAGACTTGAAGGCCGGCCCTGTCCGCGATGACGAGCTCTTCGACCAAGTCTGCGTAGTGCCTGGTCACGGCACCCCATTTGCTGGGGCTCAAGGCGAGATGCCGGGAATCGAAGGACGACGAGTCATCGCCATCGACGAAGAGTTTGACGCCGTTGAGCCACAGGTGGTCATTCCCGAAGCCGCTCCCGATCCCGATGCCCGCAAGCTGGCTGACGGATGACAGAATGGGGTTCAATCCGGGCGCAACCGTGAGCGTCAGGCTGAGGCGAACGGGGAGGCGGCCGTCGGCGTTGAGCCGTTGGTAGGCACTGACTCCCTCGGCGGTGGCCGGTAACTCGTAGACGGTGGTGACGCCGTGCCTGGCGAATGACGTCGTCAGTTCGAGTTCGAGAATGTGTTGAAGTCGTTCCGGTGAGGTCGCCGGCACCGGGAACAGGTGGAACCCTTCGTCAACCCGTCCGGTAGGAACTCCGTCGTCTGAAAGTTCGACCAGGGTGCCGCGCGGTGATGTGTACCCTCGTACGATTCCGGCCCGTTCAAGAGCGGCCGAGTTGGCGCTGAGCCGGTGCATGCTCTCCCGAACGAGGATGGGCACGGTGCCTGAAACGGCATCAAGTTCAGAACGGTTCGGAAGATCTTGCCCGAATGTCCCCTGCGCGATCAGCCAGCCATCAACGGTTTGCCCGAGGTTCTGCTGCAGACGCTCGAGCGTGTCCTGCGGGTGCAATCCCCGGACGTCGAGCCATTCACGGCTCAAGGCGCAGAATTCGACGTGCGTGTGGGAATCGATAAGTCCCGGCAGGATCGTTGCGCCGTCGACATCGACGACACGGATGCCCGGCAGGGTCTTGGTCTTTGCGAGCACTTCGGCGGTGGTGCCGAGGACTGTGACGATTCCGTCCTCGATCAGGATGCTCTCGCTCCGGGATCCATGCTCGTTGAGCGTGCTCACGGATCCGTTAATCAGTGCTATGGAATGCACGGTTGCCTTTCAAAAAGGGATGTGTCCGCCGGCGGGACGAATGCCCGCCGGCGGAACGCCTGGCTGGGTCAGCCGGCCGTCCAGGCCGTCCAGCGGGAAACGACATCGTCCTGGTTCTGGGCCCACCAGCTGTTGTCCACCTGGTGGGAGACAGCGCGATGGTCCTTGGATGATGAATCCCAGGCGGACTTTATGGGGTCCAGCTTGGGAGTTGCCGCGAGATTCGCCGCGCCGTAGGCGATGCTTTCTGCCCAGCGGGTTTGTGGCTCCTTGGATACGGCGTAGTCGATGAACTTCTGGGCGGCAACCTTGTTCGGCGAGCCCTTGACGATAGCGAGCGAGGCCCAGTGGTAGATGTTGTCCTGCCAGACCGGGGCGTAGGGTGCTCCGGCCTGTGCAGCTTCATAGCCTCGGCCTGACCAGATCAGCATCATGTCCGCGCGCTGTTGCTCCATCATCTGCACTTGTTCGGCTCCCGAGGACCAGAAGAGCGTGTTGGCCTTGACGCGGTCCAGCACCTTGAACGCCCGGTTATAGTCGAGCGGGTACAGATGGTCCGGCGAAACGCCGTCCGCGATCAGCGCAAGCTCAAGGTTGCCCTCGGAAGGGTCATTGGACATCGCGCGGCTTCCCGGATACTTATTCGTGTCGAAGAAGTCAGCGATGGACGTCGGCGGCTTGTTCCCGTACTTGTTCTTGTTGTAAACGATCGTGTAGGAATACGTGTCCAAAGGCACGCCACAGTCCTCGACCGTACCTTCCGCAAAATCGCTCTTTTTGATGTTGCTCAGGTCCAGCTTTTCAAAATACTTGCCACAATAAGCGGGAACATCCTGCTGGCCGGCCACGTACACGTCCCATGTGGGGTTCCCGGTCTCGGCCATGACCTTGAGCTTGGCCGGGTCCACAGGACTCTCGACCGTCACTTTGGTTCCGGTGTCCTTCTCGAACGGACCAATGATTGATGATTGCTGTGCGTCCTGGAAAGCACTTCCATAGGTGACCAAAGTCAGCTTCCCCGTGTCGGATGACGAGCTGGACGCAGCATCAGGGGACGCCGAGGCGCCGCAGCCAGCTAGAAGGAGAGCCAGAGCGGCTGCTGCCGCCGCACTCCGTTTACGATGTGACATCTGTTTTCTCCTTGAAAGATAGGACTGCTTTGTCCCATGGGTGGAGGCATCAGCGCGTTTGCGCTAAGGAATGGTTTGCATGTTCCCCCGGCCACCCCAGCGGATCACGCTGCCTGACTGATTGCCCGTACGAATGCGGGAGGGGTGCTGTTCGTGTTTCGACGCAGAACCCACGTGGTTCTGGTTTTGGCGTCTGACTCGAGCCAGCTGAGGCAGCTGCAGTTCAGGAGCCTCGTTGAGATATTCACATGTTTTACAACATTGTTTTACCAAGCTATCCTTACTGAAGGAACACGTCAAGAGCCGGGCTGCAAGGCGTCCTCGCAGTTCTCCGTGCCGTACCGAAAGGGGTGCCGATCGTGCCGATCGATGTCAACGAGTCCGTCCGCCTGTCGGATATCGCCAAGGCAACCATCCGGGTTGCCAGTGAGCGGGGCAGCCGCGGCGTGACACTGCGGTCAGTGGCAGAACATCTTGGCCGGTCCACCGCCTTCATCACCAACTTTGTTCCGTCGCGCGCGCAACTGATGGTGAATGCACTGGAGCATGCTCGCGCCGGGTGGGGAGCCGACCGCGAAGAACGGCTGTCCGGGACGGTGGGGATCGAGCGTATGGTTGGCGTAGCGCGTTGGATGTGCACCACTTCAGCCGAGGACATTGTGCTGCGCGCGCTCTGGATTGAGGCCATCGCTGATGTGCGGGGGGCAAACGCGGCATATGAGGTAGTCAAGACCGTCACGGACACCACGTATGCCGAGTTCCTGCGATCCTCGCATGACGCCGGCTTGGCCCATGCGGAGCAGATTGCGGACATCCTGTATCTGTTTTGCCGTGGTTTTCACGTCAAGTCTGTCGAGGATCCGGACATATGGACCGACGAGAAGGCAAACAGGGCACTGGAACACCTCCTGAACAAGTTGCTTCTTGATGCCCGGGGCAGCTGAGGCGCTTCGATCGGCGCGTGTGCTAAAGCTGGATAGGCCGGCTGCCCACACAGGCGCCACGGCCTCCTGGCCCAGGAACTCCCCTGGATCTGACGGCCGATGTTCCATTTGGGCTGGGCGACAGGTTGCTATTAAATTGGTCGCTCCGTTTACGGACCGTGGCGAGGACGGACAGACGGGCCGTCGCCGAAGATACACAGGACTGTTTCAAAGTCCCTTCCATGGGCAGGCAATCCGGGTTGGCGGACGGTCGGCGCATGCTCGGAAGCGAAATCCCCGACCGTCCGCGTGGCCCTCGTCGCTGCCCGCAGCCGGACCTCGCTCGGGGACCCGGCTGCTCCCGACGAGAACTGCTGAGTTCTTTCAGCTGACGGCGGTCAGGGCGTCGTCGTAGATCGCGAGTGCCTGGTGCACTTCTTCGGGAGTGACCACGGCGGGCGGGACCACGTGGATGCGGTTGTCGGCGATGAAGGGCAGCAGTCCGCGGTTTATGAGCTCGGCCTTGACTCGTCCCATGAACGAGGGGGTGACGGGCTTGCGGGTCTGGCGGTCTTCGACGAGTTCCAGGGCCCAGAAGACGCCCCGTCCGCGGACCTCACCGATCACGGAGTGTCTTGCTGCAAGCGTGGCCAAGCCGGGCCCGAGGTGGTCGCTGCCGATGAGCCCGGCATTTTCGACAATGTTGTCCTCTTCGAACGCATCGATGGAGGCCACGATGGAAGCGGCGGCCAAGGGGTGGCCGGAGTAGGTCAGGCCTCCGGGGAAGACGCGCTCGTCGAACGTGCCCGCGATTTCCTTGGAGATGATGACGCCACCCACCGGGACATAGCCGGAGTTGACGCCCTTGGCGAAGGTGATGAGGTCCGGGCGGCCGTTGAAGGCGTCCAGGGCGAACCAGTCGCCGGTGCGTCCGAAGCCGGCCATGACCTCGTCGAGGATGAGGAAGATTCCGTGTTCGTCGCACAGCGCGCGGACGCCCTCAAGGTAGCCGGGCGGCGGGACCAGGATTCCGGCGGTACCGGGAACGGTCTCGAGGAGCACGGCGGCCACGGACTGGGGGCCTTCCAGTTCGATGGTCCGGCGCAAGTGCCGCAAGGCGCGCTCGGCCTCCTGCTCAGGTGTCTCAGCCCAGAACTCCGAGCGGTAGAGGTATGGGCCGAAGACGTGGACGTGGCCGCGGGAGTATTCGTTGGGGATACGGCGCCAGTCCCCCGTCGCCACGATCGCCGCCCCCGTGTTGCCGTGGTACGAACGGTAGCGGGAGATGACCTTGTCACGGCCGGTGTGCAGGCGCGCCATGCGGATGGCATTCTCGTTGGCGTCTGCGCCGCCGTTCGTGAAGAACACCTTGTCCATGGTGCCTGGCGCGTGGGAGAGAATCTTTTCTGCCGCGAGACCCCGCGTGAAGTTAGCGTGGGCCGGGGCAACCGTGGTGAGGGTATCGAGCTGCTGCTTGATGGCCTCGATGAGGCGGGGGTGCTGGTGGCCGATGTTGGTGTTGACCAGTTGGCTGGAGAAGTCGAGGTACGTCCGTCCGTCGTGATCCCAAACGGTGCTGCCCGACCCGCCGGCGATCGCCAACGGCTTCAACGTTTTCTGGGCGGACCAGGAATGGAAGACGTTGGCCCTGTCCAAGGCCACGACGTCGAAGTTGGTGATGGGTGCGGCCAAAGCCGTCCGGCCGGGGTTCATGGGAACGTCCTCTCATCGGGGCCTCTTATTGCGGGAGCATGTGGCCTTCCCTTTCATGATGTTCTGGGCGGGGTAATAATGTCCTTCGACATTTGTCCAATCCATGAGGCGATGCTCTACGTTTTTCCAAGTAGGCTGAGAGTGTGCCGCCAACGTTAAACACAATCCTTCACAACCGCTCCCTCAGGCTGCGGTTGGTCACCCCAGACCACGCCAGTCCGGCCGTTGACGCCCAGGTTTCGTGGGTACACAGTTCCGACCTTGATGACCCGACGCCGTTCCTGGACCCTGGGCAGCTCCTCCTGACAGACGGGACGCAGTTTCCGGTCGACAACGCCGGTGATGATCTTTACGGCGCGTATGTGGAGCGGCTCGTAGAACACGGGATCAGCGGGCTCGGATTCGCCACGCAGGTCATCCACGGGGTCTTGCCGCAAGGCTTGGTGGATGCGTGCCGCCACCACGGCCTGCCGCTGGTTGAGGTTCCCGACCGCACGCCCTTCATTGCCATCATCCGTTTCGTGGCCGATTGGCTGGCGAGGGAGCAGAATGCACGCTCGGAATGGTCGCTCCAGGCGCAGAGGGCCATCGCAAGGGCCGCGCTGCGGCCTGACGGGTTGAGATCCATCCTCGCCGAGCTTGAGCGGCAGCTCCAGGGCTGGGTTGCCTTGTTCGACGCCGCGGGGAACCACATTCTGATGCCCAACAACCGCCCGGTGCCCTCGGCGCTGATGCCGGGGGTGGAAGAGGCGGTCAGGAAGGCGCTGGATCAAGGGTCCCGGTCTGTTTCCCAGCTGACGGTTGAAGGGGAGCAGATCACCTTGCAGACGTTGGGACGACGGCACTTTCTGAGGGGCGTGCTGGTGCTTGGCGCCATCGAGCCGTTGGACCCGGCCCGAACGGACATCATCAACAGCGTGATTGCGTTGGCCAGCCTGGCGCTAGAGCAGACGCGGACCCTGGACACGGCACGGCGGCACCTGCGTGCGGGCGTATTCGAGCAACTGCTAGCTGGGAACACGGATGTGGCGGACCGGACCGCGCGCCAAGTGTGGGGAAGGCTGCCTGTTGAGCCGCTGGTGGTGACGGTGGCACAGCCTCCCGGCGAAGGCCAGAACCTCCTTGAGGCCCTTGAGCTGTTGTCTGACGATCATCGCGGTGCCGTCTTCTATGCCCAGCGTAACGAGAACGTCGTTGTCCTGGCGGGGCCGGCACTCCATCAAAAGGTCGCGGGCCTGTTGGAAAGGTACGGCGCGACCGCTGGATCCTCTGGTGAGGCGGACTTCGGCAATCTGGCCGGGGCGCTGAAAGAAGGCGAGCGATCCCTGCAGAGGGCGGTGGAGTTGTCCCGCCCGATGGTGGCCTTCGAGGAGATGACCCAGGGCGGAATGCTGGGCCTGCTGCGGCGGGAAGAAGCTGAATCGGTGGCCCGAAGGCTCCTTGAACCTTTGGTTCAGCACGATCAGTCTGAGCTGACGCAACTGCTGCCGACGGTTTCGGCGTGGTTGCGGAACAACTGCGTCTGGGACCTGACCGCCCGCCAGTTGGGGATACACCGGCACACCCTTAGGAACCGGATCGACGCCGCCGGAACTGTCCTGGGGCTCAACCTCGATGTCTTGCGGGACAGGCTGGAACTGTTCGCGGCAGTGGAGTTTCTGGAGGAGAGTTAGGGGTTTCGGAGGATATCTGCGCGTCTGAAATGCCTGGAAAGAGGGCGAGCCTCCGGCGCGTTCGGGATGCGGCACGCACCGGAGGCCTTGGCTTTCAGAACCCACTGCAGATGGCCCTGACACCTGTTTAGTTCTGGCTACTAGTTTTGCGGGAAGCCCAGGTTGATTCCCCCGTGGCTCGGATCCAGCCAGCGCGAGGTGATGGCCTTCTCCCGGGTGAAGAACTGGAAGCCTTGCAAGCCGTATGCCTTGGAGCTGCCGAAGATGGAGTCCTTGAAGCCGCCGAAGGAGTAGTAGGCCACGGGAACCGGAATCGGCACGTTGATGCCGACCATGCCCACTTCCACCTCGTTTTGGAAGCGGCGGGCGGCGCCGCCGTCGTTGGTGAAGATCGCCGTGCCGTTGCCGTAGGCGCTTGAGTTGATGAGGTTCAGGCCCTCTTCGTAGCTGCGCACCCGGACTACAGACAGCACGGGGCCGAAGATTTCGTCCTTGTAGGCGCGTGAGGTGACGGGGACGTCATCGATCAGCGTGGGACCGAGCCAGAAGCCGTTCTCGTCGCCGTCGACCTCAACATTCCTGCCGTCCACGACCACCGTGGCGCCGTCGGCGGCCGCAAGGTCGATGTAGCTCGCGACCTTGTCCCGGTGCTGCTTGGTGACCAGCGGCCCCATGTCGCAATTGCGGCGGCCGTCGCCGATGCGGAGGGTGGACATGCGGGACGTGATCTTTTCGATCAGTTCGTCAGCGACGGGCTCGACGGCGACCACTACGCTGATGGCCATGCAGCGTTCACCGGCGGAACCGAAGCCGGCGTTGATGGCGGCGTCGGCGGTCAGGTCCAGGTCGGCGTCGGGCAGTACCAG
This sequence comes from Arthrobacter sp. FW306-1B-F12A, assembly GCF_058781865.1. Lineage (NCBI taxonomy): Bacteria > Bacillati > Actinomycetota > Actinomycetes > Micrococcales > Micrococcaceae > Arthrobacter > Arthrobacter sp. FW306-1B-F12A. The sequence goes on along the minus strand of NZ_JBYSXD010000021.1, from coordinate 44,968 downwards.
CATGTGGTTCTTTGCCCCGCCGAGTGCCTGGACGCGCTTGCCGTTGCGGGCGGCAGTCTCGTAGATGTACTGGGCGATCGGTGTCGAGCCGACGAAGGAAATTGCCTTGACGTCGGGGTGCGCCAACAGGCCGTCCACGGCTTCCTTGTCGCCGTGCAGGACGTTGAAAACACCGTCGGGAAGACCGGCCTCGGTGAAGAGGGAGGCCAGCCAGTTCGCGGCGCTGGGGTCCTTTTCGCTTGGCTTGAGGATTACAGCGTTGCCGGCGGCGATGGCGATCGGGAAGAACCAGAGCGGCACCATGGCAGGGAAGTTGAAGGGGCTGATGATGCCGACGACGCCCAGGGGAGCCTTGGTGGAGTAGACGTCGACGCCGGTGGAGACGTTCTCTGAATGCTCACCCTTGATCAGGTGCGGGAAGCCTGTGGCCAGTTCGGCCACTTCCAAGCCTCGGGTGATTTCACCCAAGGCGTCGGAGACCACCTTGCCATGTTCGGAGGTGATGATCCCGGCCAGTTCGCCCTTGCGCTCGTTCAATAGTTCGCGGAAGCGGAAGAGGATCTGCTGGCGCTTGGTAATGGACGTATCGCGCCACGCCGGGAATGCCTTGTGGGCAGAAGTGATGGCCGCCTGTATGTCGGCGCCGTTGGCCAAGGCCACCTGCTTTGTCTCGGCACCGCGAGCGGGATCGAAGACCGGGGCGGTATGGTCGCCGGAAGAGAGTGCTTCTTCTCCCCCGATCCAGTGGGACAGTACAGGAAGTTCTTGGAGAGTGGACACGAATGTTCTCGCTTTCGGATAAGGCTGGACAATGCGGAGAATTTCCCTCCCACTGTAGGCATTTCAGGTTCATGCTCGGTGATCGATATATGTCGAGCCCTGTTGCCTGTTCCCGACATTTGTCCATGACGGGAGGTCGCGGCCAAAGTAGAATCACTGGCCGTGCCGCGTGTTGAAAACAATGTCCTGCCACTTCTTGCGGGCAGTCCGGTCGCCAGTCATCACGACATGTTTGAGGTTGGTGTATTCCTCAAGTGAGTACGTTGACATGTCCTTCCCAAAGCCAGAGCCCTTGACCCCTCCGTGGGGCATCTCCGACACGATAGGAATGTGCTCGTTTATCCAGACGCACCCAGCCTGAATATCCTGGGCTGCCCGGAGGGATCTCCCCACATCGTTTGTCCATGCCGAGGCTGCCAGTCCGTAGGGCGTGTCGTTGGCCAACGTGATTCCGTTAGCGTCAGAGTCGAATGGCAACGCGGTCAGCACCGGCCCAAACACTTCTTCCTGGACAATTTCCGACGCTTGGTCAGCGTCCACCACGAGAGTAGGCCGGTAGAACGCGCCTGCTGAGAGTTCCCCCTCGGGGGCATGGCCGCCGGCAAGGACACGCGCTCCGTGATGACGGGCACGGCTAACGAAACCGGCCACTCTGTCCCGATGCGTGTGCGTAATGAGAGTGCCCAGATCGGTTGAGGCCTCCATTGGGTCACCTAATACCACCCGGTCCATCAACTCGGCCACTCTCTCGATGAAATCCCCGTACACGGGCGTCTGAATGTACGCCCGTGTCGCGGCCGTACAGTCCTGGCCGGCGTTGATGATTGATGCGGCGACTGCACCGTGAGCCGCAGCTTCGATGTCTGCGTCGTCAAACACCAGGAACGGCGCCTTGCCGCCGAGCTCCAAATGCACACGTTTAGCCGTGGCACTTGCTGCTGCCATGATGTGCCGGCCGATGGCGGTGGACCCGGTGAAGGACACCATATCGACGTCCGGATGCCTCACCAAGTGCTCCCCCACCACGTCCCCGGTGCCAGTGACGATATTAATGACACCATCCGGGATGCCTGCAACTTTGGCCGCCTCGGCAAACATCAGGCTCGTACCGGGGGTCAGCTCAGAGGGTTTGAGCACAATGGTGTTGCCCGCTGCAATGGCCGGCAGGATCTTCCAACCTGCCATCTGCAGAGGGTAGTTCCAAGGAGCAATGGAGCCAATGACGCCGATGGCTTCGCGCCGGATCATTGAGGTTCCGCCCGCGCCATACTCCCCCGCGGCAAGACCCGGCAAGTGCCGGGCGGCGCCCGCAAAGAAGCTCGCATTGTCGACGGTGCCCGGGACATCGAAGCCCGCAGCCAACCGGATGGATTTGCCCGTCTGTCCGCTTTCAACAACAGCGAGCTCGTTGCTGCGGACCCGGAGTTCTCCGGCCAGTCGATGGAGCACTTCGGAGCGCTCCGCCGGGGCCCACCGAGACCAATCAATGAACGCCCGCTTGGCTGACGATACTGCGTGGTCGACATCCCCGACGTCGGCGTAACGGATGATCTCCGAGGCCCCGCCAGTCACCGGGCTGATCCTTTTGGCTTCCAGGCCGGATCCCGTGCGGAATTGGCCATCGATGAATTGATGCATCAGGAAACTCCTATTGTCGTGGTCGGTCAGGAGCCACCACGGGCATCCCTGACGACGGGCGTGCGGTACTACTGGCTGGGGGCCAGATAGAGCTTGCGGAGCCGATCATGAACCAACCAGGTGGTGCGCATCCCTGCGGCGAGCCTGACGACGGTTCCCGGAAGCAGCTCAAGCGATGAAGACGTGCCTCCGGGATCCTGCAGCGCCAAAGTAGACCGTCCGGCGGTAACCAAAAAGATCTCGTCCGCCTCGACGTCGTACATACCTCCACTGGTCATCTCCCAGATACCGAGCGTGAGACCGCCGAACGTTCCGAGGCCGTGGAGGCCAGTGGTGGGCGAGCCCTGAGCCACTTGGTCCCCCGGGACGGCCTCACGCTTCAAAGCGACGGTGTTGACGTCCAGCGCCTGGCCGGCGCACAAGTCCTTTGCGCTCACGAGTCGAATCCCATTCCGATAGCGTCCATGACCTTCAGGAATAGCCCGCGTTTACCTTGATTTCTGTCTGCTTTCACCATGGCAGCTGTCATAAGTCGAACGCCGATCCACGCGATGGGTTCGGGCGGGAACGGAAGCGGCTTCTTCTTCACCAATTGAAGTTCAGTCAGCTGCGTTTTTTCCCCCGAAAGAAGGTCCAGCGTGACTTTCGCACCGAACCGGGTTGCGGCTACGCCGAGTCCTGTGTATCCGGCGGAGTGAACGACCCTTCCGGAATATGCGGTGAGGAAAAACGAGAAGAACCGGCTGCAGGTATCAATCGCCCCGCCCCACTGGTGGGTGAACTTCACATCCGCAAGCTGCGGGAAAGTGGCGAAAAAGTGCGCGGCGAGCTTGCGGGACGTTGCAATATTCTGTTCATACTCGGGTTTTACTCGCCGCCCAAAATTGTAGACAGCGTCATAACCGCCGAAAAGAATTCTGCTCCTCCCCTCGACGTCCTTGGTCAACCTGTAATAGTGGAAGCGGTTATTCAGGTCCGCGACTCCCTGCCGGTTTTGCCAGCCAATGGACTGCAACTGTTCGTCGCTTAGGGGTTCCGACATCAGTGCATAGTCGTAAACAGGGACGGTGAAAGGACGCGCCCGTCTAAGCAGCGGTTGGAATACGTTGGTTGCCAAGGCCACTTTCGATGCCCGGACAGTTGCATTTGCAGTGCAGACTAGTATGGCGCCCCGCACGGGTTCCACCCGTTCAACCGGCGCGTCCTCATAGATCTCGACTCCCAGTTCCAAGCACACCTTGCGCAGACCCCAGGCTAGCTTTGCCGGGTGGACCATCAGTGCGCCGTCCCGCTCCCACAAACCCGCGTGGTAGAGGGGTGACGCGATCTCCTTGCTGACGGCGGCACGGTCAAGGTACTCAGAGTGGTCCTCTTCGACCGACTCCAGAAGCCAGTGGACCTGGTGCGGTTCAGTAGCCACCTTCAGGACGCCCGTCGCTTCGAGGTCGCAGTCGATCCCGTACCGCTCTATGGACTCCTGGATCTCTCTTAAGTTCTCACGACCCAATTGCTCCAGCAGCTGCACTTCGTCGGGCAGGTGCTGGCGGCCGTTGGACTCGCCATGTGTCAAAGATGGCTCGCAGAATCCGCCGTTTCGTCCCGAGGCCGCCCAGCCAATGCGACGCCCTTCAAGCAGTACTACCCTCCTGTCGGGATCGCGTTCCTTGGCCAGGATGGCGGTCCAAAGTCCGGTGTAGCCGCCACCGACAATTGCCAGGTCTGTCGAGGCGTCCGCCAGCAGCGGCGGCAAAGCCTCCGGCCGGTCCGGGTGGTCGAGCCAATAGGGGCGTGGTGCTGCAGAGGCCAGCGCGTTGTCGATTTGAGCAGGTGAGGCTGCTGCCTCGGCGCGGTCATAACTGATCATTTGCCGGTTCCTTGGTTAGTGCATGTTTGGGAGGTGGTGGCTAAAGCTGATTCGAAGACAATGCAGTCGGCGTCGGTTCTGCGGTTGCGGAGCCACCCAAGTTGATCAGGACGACTCCAGCAATGGTCACGAGGATTCCAACTATTTGAAGGACACCCAGCAGTTCGTTAAAGGCGACGATGCCCAGGACCGCTATGAGTACTGTTCCTACGGCTGACCAGATGGCGTAGGTGGTGCCAACGGCGAGGGACTGCAGAACCAAACTGAGCAAGAAGAAGGAAATGGCATAACCCAGCACCATTCCCGCAGTCGGCCAGGGTTTAGTGAAGCCCTCCGAAGCTTTCAGAAGGACGGTGGCAACAACCTCGCACACGATCGCTGCTGCCAAGAAGAGCCAATGCATATTTTTCCAATCCCTATTCTGGCGGCGCATGCCCGACGCTTGGCGGCGGAGGCAAGCTGTTGCTGAAATCGCAACCGAATCCCGACAAAGTTGCTTTCAAGACAAATTTAGCGCCATACGACTGCTTCTAGAACAGCCTTCCCCGATGTAGTTCGTTGCCCGAGGAGCGACCAAGCCTCGGTCGGGAATTCTCCTCCGGCCCCAATCCCCGGCTTCGCATGGAAGCCGGGGCGAAGTTGACCGGCACTGGAATGCAGGTAACACTGGCTCAATGGTCGAAGATGCTAAGCCAGAATTTTCCAGCCGGGCCCGAGGTAACGACATGAGGGAAGCAGCACCGGCACAGGTCAATACCACAGTTCGCTTGGACGACGTTGATCGCAGGATCATAGCTGCGCTGCAGCTCGACGGACGCAAACCGTTCAAGGACATCGCCGAGGAATCGGGAATTCCTGCCTCCTCCGTCCGTTACAGGGTCCAGAAGCTCGAAGAGTCCGGGATCCTGCAGATTGTGGGAATCGCCAATCCGCTGGCAATCGGCTTCGACAGGCTGGCTATGGTGGGCATTAAATGCGCACCTGGAACCGGGCGCGACGTCTGTGCGAGCCTGGCCGATTTTCCTGAGACGAGCTACGTCATCCTCACCGCGGGTACGTTCGATGTGATGGTCGAGGTGGTCTGTCGGGATCTTCCCCACTACACGGAGTTCCTCTATGACAGACTCCAACGCGTCCCTGGGGTCCAGTCCACGGAAACGTTCTTTGTCCTTGAGGCACATAAGCTCGCTTATGGATGGGGCGTCGGTAGTAGCTAAGCGGCCTGCTTCTACCCTCGCCCGCGGCTCGAACGCGCACGCGCACCCGGGCCAGCTCACGCACGTGAGTATTCCCGGTGACCACCAATCCAGACCTCAACAACTGAGGCCTGAATGAGCGCCCGTTCGTCCTCAAAAATGTCACGGTCCAGGACAACAAGGTCTGCGAGCAATCCTCGGGCAATACGCCCGGTCCGGCCGTCGCGTCCATTGACGAAGGCGGAGCCCGAGGTGTACGCCGTGAGCATTGCGGCCAGATCCAGGCGATCGAGTTCCGAGATGTTTCGGGTGTCCAGGTAATGGGAGTTCCCTCCGGCCGCGCCTACACAGGCGAGGGGATCCGGCGTCGTGACAGGCCAGTCACTTCCTGCCGCCAGACGAGCCCCGGCCGCCTGCAAGCGGCCCAGCGGGTATTCGAACCGTTCCGGATGTTCGATCAGCGTGGATTGGTGCAGGTGGTCGTGCGGCACCGAAGAACCGGCCCAGAATCCCTGGACATTTGCGGTGACGCCAAGCTTGGCGAATCTCTCAAAGTCAGTTGGCCCTACGACAAACAAATGTGCAATGTGATGGCGGCGGGGTTTCGGACCATTTTCCTCGATAGCGGCCTCGATAGCATCTAGAATCCAGCGCGTAGTGCCGTCGCCGAAGGAGTGGTAGTGAACAGTGAATCCGAGCGCGTCCAGGGCCACCGTCGCCTCGCGGATCTGCTCGGCGGTCATGAATAGCAGGTTCGAGCCGTCCACCATCATCTTCACGGTGTCCGCGATGACCCTGTCCGCTTCAGCGGCGTCCTCGAGTTGCTTGCGCCGTTGCTGTATTTCAGGGATCTGTTCCAGTCCTCGGGCCTGGTCCCACCAGAGTGCCGTTGTCAGGCGCAACCGGAGACTGCCGTCCTTAAGTACTTCGCGGTACGCCTCTAGCTGATCCGGCATGCCAAGCCCTTCTCCCACCAGGGCGTCCTGGACTGATGTGATTCCCATTTGCAGCACGTGGTCCTGAGCCTTGAGGATGAACTTCATGCGGTCCCGCGTCGAGAGCTCGGGCATCACCCGGCGCACGACAGCAACGGCTTCCTCCTCAACCATCCCGGTCAAATCACCGTTGTGGTCGCGTTGAAAGAAGCCGTGCAACGGGTCCGGGCTGCCGTTGTGCACACCTGCCGCGGTCAAGGCGGCGGTGCTGACCCACGCACCATGGCGGTCATACGGGCTGAACACTGCCGGCCGGCCACCAACGAGTTCGTCGAGCTTTTGTCGCGTTGGTCCGTGACCGTCGAAGACGTCCCTGTTCCACCCTCCTCCGGTCACCCAGGCAAGGCCAGGGTGTCTGGATGCGTAGAGGGCTATCGCTGAGTAGACCTCTTCGGGGGTCTCCAGGCCTGAGAGGTCGCAAGTCAGGAGATCCTGCCCGCCAATCCCCATGTGGATGTGCGCATCTTGGAAGCCCGGAACCAGGAGCTTTCCGGTCAGGTCAACGATGTCCGCGGCCCGCGTGTCCAGAGCACCTGCCACCGTGACGTCCGCGATTCTCTCACCCTCAACCATGACGTCGAGCGACCGGGGCGCGGCGAATCCAGGCGTCCAGACTTTTCCGCCGACGAACGCTGTTCGGTTCAAGTTATTAGTTGGCATGGACCCGCCCTCCCAGCGAGCCAGCCACGACGGCTCCTTCAAAGACCACGGCGTCGAACGTTATATTGCTGATCGAGGCCGGGTCTACTGTAAACGGATCCTCGCCCAAGACACTGAAGTTTGCGATCTTTCCAGCTTCCAAAGACCCCATCTTGTGGTTCAGGCGCAGCTGTTTTGCTCCGTTGATCGTATAGCCCTCAAGGAGCCGTTCCCTTGAAATCCGGGCGGACGCATCCGGTCGCATGCTGCCCGGGTGGGCGTCCCCGTCGAGCGGGTATTCCGGGTCGATTCGAGAATGCGCTACTTGCATTCCGAACAGCGGATTTCCGCGATGTAGCTCGTATGCCGTGACCACGTCGCTGGAGAAGGTCAGCAACGCGCCGCTGTCGGCAAGCTCGTTGAAACGGTACATTCTGTTCCAGCGCTCTCTTCCCAGAAGCTTCTTTGCGACCACCCCGAAGTAGGCGCCCGACCAGTGAGCCGTCCAATTGATGACGATCCCCAGTTCCGCGGGCCTGGACATGTCCTCCGGATCGATTAGCTCACAGTGCGCCAGCGTGACCTGGGTTGTCCAAGTGCCGCCGGCTCCCCTCACGCTGTTCTGGGCTGCCTCGACGGCGTCGCATGCGACCCTGAAGCCGCGATCACCGACCACGTGGATGTGCAGATCCGCCTCTTCGCTGTTGCACAGAACCAAGCACTGCTGAAGTTCATCCGCATCCATTCCGATCTCGCCCAGCTCTCCGCCCGTTGAGTGGTCACACAATGGGCTGAGGAGGGCGCTGTTGCCGGTCTCGTTGGTGCCGTCCAGAAAGAGTTTAAGAGTGTTGATGTTTATATGCTCGGTACCGTATTTTTTCTGGCACCCCTTGAGGCGGGCGATTACATAAGGCAAATCCTCGGCGTGGCGGAAGCGAAGTGATCCTTCGTAGTACATGTTGAGTTCGCCTCGGCTATCAAGGTCGTTGACGGATTCGAAGATCTCCTCGTCCTCTACCAACGCCTCAAAGACAGAGGTTACGCCGTGCTCAGTCATGAACCTAAAGAAGCCGGCGACCCTTTCGGGGGTTAGTTGCTCCGGCGGTGTCCAGCCGAGATTTTCAAACATCTTTTCAAGGAAGTGCAGGTGCACGAAGTCGCGTAAAAGTCCTGTCGGTTCACCATTTTCGTCACGGACGAACATCTCCAATCCGGGGACCGGATCCGGAGTGTCACCGGTGACTTCCATGAGTTGAAGCATCTTGCTGTTCACCCAGTGTTCGTGCTCGCTGAAGTTTTGGCAGAGAACGGGACGATCCGAAACCGCGGAATCCAGAAGTTCCTTGGTCGGCGCCATCTCTGTAAAGGCATCTGTTGGGTAGTACTCAAAGTAGAGATACGGCATTTCTTCCGGCGGATGGTCCTCGGCGTATTGGGCGATGAATTCCAGAAGCTCGCTGACATTGCTGGTCCACGGCAGGCGAACGTGCCACTGGCTCTGTGAAACCATGCTCGGGTGCGTGTGAGAGTCGATGAACCCAGGAACTACCGCCCGCCCGCCGAGGTCGTACTCCACCAGTCCGTCCGTGTTCTCAAAGGAAGCCTGGTCGCCGACGTAGGTGATAAGGCCGCCTTCGACAGCGATCAATTCAGCCCGTGGTTGGTGCTCATCCGAGGTGTAGATATTTGCATTCTTCAGCACCATTCCCATGGTGGATCTCCGTTCATTGTTGCACCGTTGGCATGTCCCAACGGGATAGCGAGAGACATTAATTAGTCAAAAATGACTAGAAATTTGCGCAGATCTCCTGGGGCTCGGAGCGGGGCGAATGGATCCTGCCAAGGGCCCGGCACGTCCGGGGGGACAGGGCGCCCATTGTTATAGCAAGTCTGCGGCCTCAAGTCGCAGTCGGTCTTGCCGGAGGCGGCCCAGGTCCCAGTCCTGACGGGGTACGGAATCGAGCAGTAGCCGGGTATAGGGGTGTTGAGGATGAGCGAGGACTTCTTCAGTGTGCCCTCGTTCCACTATCTTTCCTTTGCGCATCACGATGACCTGCTCGGTGACGTAACGGACCACGGCAAGGTCATGGCTAACAAACACGTAAGCCATGCCCGTCTCCTTCCGGATTTGCTCAAGAAGGACCAGAACCTGGGCTTGAATCGAGACGTCCAAGGCTGCCACTGCCTCGTCAAGCACGAGTATTTGAGGCGCAATGCCCAACGCTCGGGCGATGGCAGCCCGCTGCCTTTGCCCACCGGACAGCGTTCGTGGAAGGGCTTCGGCCTGCCGCGAACTGAGTCCAACTTGATCCAGAAGTTGCCTGACCTTCAGGCGCCGCTCCTCCTTAGTCAAATCAAAGTGCAAGCGCAGAGGTTCTTCGATTGCCTGGCCAATTGTGAGCCGCGGGTCAAAGGAATGATAGGGATCCTGGAAGATCATTTGAACGTAACGTGCCGTTTCACGCCGACCGCGTTGAGCCGCGCCCGAAAGCAACACTTCTCCGGATGTAGGCGTTTCCAGACCAACGATCATCCGCGCCGTGGTCGACTTACCTGATCCCGACTCACCCACGATTCCAAGCGACCCGCCACGGAAGAGGCTGAACGACACATCGTCCACAGCCGTGAATCCCTTGAATTTCTTGGTCAGGGACCGTGCCTGAAGCAAGGCGCCGGTGCCTGTCAGATGTTCTTCCATTTAAGCCGCTTTCGCTTCGCCGGGGCGTACGCACGCGACCGTGGACAATCCATGCCGCGACAATGCGGGAACGTCGTCGGCGCATTCAGGTACCGCCAGAGGACAGCGGTCCCGAAACGCACAGCCTGAAGGTGCTTCTGCCAAGGCGCGGGGCCTTCCCGCAATCGGCGTCAGGGACATCCGCTCCCCCGTCAGCTTGGGGTTGGAATTCAAAAGACCAATTGTGTACGGGTGCTGCGGATTGCTGAACAGACCCTGCGCTGGTCCGGTCTCGATCACACGACCGCTATACATTACATAGGCGCGGTCGCACATAGCGGCTGCCAACTCCAAGTCATGGGTGACGAACAAGAGGCCCGCGCCGGTCCGTGCCTGGAGTTTCCTCAGCAGCGCGACAACCTCTGCTTGAGTTGTCACGTCCAATGCAGTTGTCGCCTCGTCGGCTAAGACAAGGCGCGGTTCAGTGGACAAGGCGCCCGCAATGACGATGCGCTGAAGCATGCCGCCCGAAAATTCGTGCGGGTACTTGCGCATCGCAGTTTCCGGATCACGGATTCCCACGTCCCGGAGCAATTCAATTGCCCGAATTGCCGCCTCTCCGCTCCGTACGCCCTGGGCACGGAGCCCTTCGGTGACAAAATCACCGACTCTGCGCACCGCGTTGACTGAGCTGCGTGGATCTTGAAAGATCATGGACGCCCGCCGCCGTCGGACCTCTAGCAGATCAGCCCGGCTGGCCGCGGCAACATCTATTCCATCAACAGTGACTGAACCCGAGACCTTTGTGCGGCTTGGAAACAAGCCCATTGCCGCACGTGATGTCAGGCTTTTACCTGACCCTGACTCACCCACGAGGCCCACAATCTCTCCCGGCCCGACGTGCAGGTCGATCCCGTCGAGCAAGGGCCGCGGACCTTGGTCAGTTTCGACCACCATGGACAGCCCGCGGATGACCAACGGCTCTGAAGTTGCTGGGTGAGACAGCGGCGCGAGGTCCGATTTCATTATTTGCTTCACTACGATCCGCTCACCTTGTCTGAGATGGTCTCTCCGATGACATTGACCGACAGCACAGTGACAATGACTGCCGCGCCGGGAAAGATAATGCTCCAGAGGTTGCCCTGCAAGACAGCGCTTTGGCTGAATGCGATCATCGAACCCCAGTCGGCTGCCGGAGGCTGTACACCCAGTCCAAGGTAGGACAAGGCAGCAAGGTCGAGCATCGCATAACCGAAGGCGAGGGTGGCCTGCGCCAGAAGCACCGGCAGAATGTTGGGCAGGATATGGCGCAGGGTGATCCAGATCGAACTGAATCCCATCACTGCGTGGCTGCCCACGTACGGCCGCACCTGCTCTTGAAGGACCGCCGATCGGACAATTCTTCCCATAAAAGGGACGTATCCAATTGCCAGGGCACAGATGGGAGCCACCAAGCCAGGACCGAAAATAGCTACGGACAACAAGGCAAGCAGTAGCGTGGGGAAGGCATACACAATGTCCATGCCGCGGGAAATGACAAGATCGATCGGGCCGCCGACACGGGCCGCGAGCAAGCCCAATGCGGACCCGACCACCATGGTTAACACCGCTACAGCAAGTGGCGCCAACAGGCTCAGGCGAGCTCCATGCTGGAGACGTGACAGGGTATCCCGCCCCATGCCGTCGGTGCCAAGAAGGTGAGTTGCGGACGGGGAAGAAAGTGCCGACAGGAGGTCCGTCTGGTCAGGATCGAATGGGGCAAGAACCGGGGCCAAGACCGCAACCAACGACGCTATGGATAGTGTCACGATGGCGGCGACGACCAGCACAGGCGGGCGGCGTCGTCGAACCCATCCGGCCCTGGTGACAGCGAGAGCGGTAACCGTCATGACAGTCCTCCAACGGTGCGGACCCGTGGGTCGATCAAGGGTGTGATGAGATCTGTAACCGTGCTGGTCACGACGAACAACGCAACAGCCATCAGGGAAATAGCTTGGACGACGGGGAAATCACGGCGCGCTATGGAGGTCACCAGCAAGGAACCCAGACCCTCGACGCCAAACGCAATCTCCACCACCGCCGTTCCGACAAAGAGGTATGAGAGCACCAGGGCGACGAGCGTTACAACCGGTCCAAGTGAGTTCCTCACCACGTGGCGGCGCATAATGTCCCATGGGGGCACGCCACGGCTCCTGGCCACTTCAACGTGCTCGGCTCTCAGTTCTTTTTTGAACGCAGTCCGTGCCACCCTTGCCAGCAGACCGAAAGTCACAATCGCGAGGGTGATGGCGGGCAAAGTGAGGTGATAAAGCATGTCCGCGAACCCGGAGCCGGAGCCTGTAGCCGGAAACAGCCGGAGCTGGACCGCGAAGACGCCCAGGAGGACAAGTGCCACAATAAACGACGGAGTCGCAATCGACGCACTCGTGATAATGAGCCCTAACTGGTCCAGGATTCCCGGTCGGGTAGCGGAAACCATGGCGATGCCCAACCCCACAACCAGAGCGAGGATCGCCGAATAGCTCACAAGCACCGCAGTCGCCGGGAGGCGGGCACCAACAAGATCTGTCACCGGTGTTGAATAGAGCAGCGACTGGCCAAAATCGAACTTGGCGATCCCGCCAAGCCATTGCGCGAACCCGCTGAGTAGATCTTGGTCAAGGCCCAACTTTTCCCGCAGGGCCGCCCTCTGCTCAGGATTGAGTTTGACACCTGATGTGAGGGCCGCAAGTGGATCGCCGGGCACAAGCTTGAGCGAAGAATAAATGATGAAGGATGCCACGAACATCGTCACCATGCCCGCGGACAGCCGGGACACGATCCACCGTGTCATCGAGCGACCTCTTTTCATCGCTACTTGCCCCCAAGGCTTGCGAGCCAAGGCGCGTAGAGGTATGACGGCGACGGAACCAGCCCGGTCAGCTTGCCGGAGTAAAAGACGCTCAGACGGTCAGTCAACAAGGGAATCGCCGGCAGGTCATTGGCCAGAATGGCTTGGGCCTCAGCGACAGAGGCGGCACGCTTTGCATCATCAAACTCGGAGAGCGCTGCGTTGACCGCCGCGTCGTACTTTGGATTCGAGTAATTCGCAAAGTTGTAGTAATTACCGGTCGTCCAGTACTGGTAGTATTCCGCAGGTTCGCGAAAATCGAGATACCCGATGGACACAAAAGCGTCGATTCCGGCTCTTGCTTGCGGGCCGCCGAAGAGCGCGGCGTAGTCTGCTTGCTGGAGCGGCTTCAGTTGTACGTTAAGCCCGATGCTCTTCGCGCTGTCGGCGATAACTGTCGCCACCTTGGATTGCTCCTCCGTGGAACCAGGGTAGGCGAGCACAATCTCGGTCTTCGCATAGCTCGACTCGCTGAGCAGTTGTTTAGCCTTGGTCAGGTCTTGGTTGGCCGCCGGGAGTTTGTCCCATGCGCTTTGGAATACGCCCTGGGAGTAGCCCCAAGTAGCCGGTGGAACCAAAGCCCGCAAGGGTTCGGCCGCGCCGAGATAAATGCTCTTTGCTATACCGGCGTAGTCAATAACGGCTTGGAGTGCGGCACGGGTCTTCACGTCGGCCAGACCCCCTTGCAGATTGGTGACTGCAAGGTAATCAGTGCCGTAGCTGTTATTGAAAAGAAGGTTCCCCGAAGTACTCAAGCTCTGGAATCCGGAAATCGGAACAGAGAAGGAACCGTCAACGGATCCACCCCTAAGAGCAGCAATTTGAGCGGACGAGTCGGTGGTGAAGGTGAACTTCGCTGCTTGAACCAATGGCTTTTCAGCTGAGTTCCACCAGGAATCGTTCCTGAGTACGGTAACGTTCTGCCCTGACGACCACTTGTCCAACTTGTATGGGCCTGTACACATAACCCCGCCGGCAGCAGTACCAAAGTTGGCACCTGCCTTCTCGGCATACGCCTTTTCCACGACTGCAAAGGCCGGAGTGGCAAAGAAGGAGGCCGTCATCGAACTCGGCTGTTTCAAACGCACCGTGACTTCGTTGTCACCCGTAGCCGAGGCGGTAGCGCCGGGTCCCGCCCACATCGCCCACGACGATCCAGTAGCCGGATCGAGCACCCTATTGATGCTGTAAGCGACATCCTCTGCGGTCATCGGCTGCCCATCCCAGAAAGTCACTCCCGCGCGGAGCTTGATGACGTAGGTTCGGTCATCTGTCTTACCAATGGATTCAGCCAGTCCCGGCTTGACCTCGCCGGAAGGAGTTTGCGTCTGCAGTGACTCGCACAGGTTGGACACGATTGTGCTGTTTGACTCCAAGGCAGACAGGGCAGGATCCAGGCTGGCGGGCTCCCCGTAGGGCAAATTCCACGTGATCGACGCAACCGGAGACTTGGCCGCTGGCACGTCAGTTGTGATCTTCGGTTCAAAGGCAGCAGTGGTAGCCCCACCGCCGCCGCAGGCAGCGAGGAAGAGGGCGACAGCAGCGGCGCCGGCTGTCGCGGCAGTGGCTCTACCTAAAGTCATAGGGGTTCCTTTTCGTTCCAGGGAACTACGGGTGGGATGGTGACGGGCCTCACAGGCGCCGCTCGTCCTTACAGTCTGGGACTTGTTTTTTATTTAGTCAAGACTGACCATGTACTTATCGGGCTGAAAATGGATAGCTCTTGGCAGCAGTAAACTCAGGACCAGCTCATGGGGTTTCACGCCAACTACGGCCCGAGCAGGAGACTGCGAGTAATTTGTAGTCAAACTTGTCTAGGAATGGAGGCTTGAGTGGGACGCAGATCCGTAGCCATCGAACGCCGTCGCCAGATCATCGCGGCGACGGTCCAGTGCATGGCCGCGCATGGAGTCGGGGGTACCACCTTGGAGCGGATAGCGGACGCTGCTGGCATGGCGCGGGGCCACATGCGGCATTTTGCCGGCAACCGCGACGAGCTGCTAACCGATGCCGCGCAAACTTTCTTCTTTGGCGATCCCGGGGCGGACGAACAAGCCCCAGGGATACCCCCCAAGGAAACGCCGATCCTGGATCCCAGCCTGAGCCTGCCCGAAGCCTTGGACTACCTCTTCGGCGAGTTCGCTGAACCCACCGAGGAAAACCCGGCGGCGTTCGCATTCATCGACGCCGGCAGATCGATACCTGCCATCCATGACATTGTCGTCCGCGCGTACCTGGGGATGCACTCCTCAATGATGGAAATACTCCAGACGGCCGAGCCGGATGCAGACGAAACGCATTGCCGGGTGACGGCCTACGGCGTGCTGACCATGGCCATCGGAAACATGTTCATCACGGATATTGATCTGTCCCAAGAGCGCATACAAGACGCTCGAACCATGGCTGAAGCCATGCTCGCAGGACTTCGGTCCCAAGCAGCGGCCTAGCCGCCGTCAATATCTAATCGTGTCGATCAGCGCGATAATACGATCGATAGTGCCGGGATCCGTCTCCTCCGGCTTGGCCCCAGTCCCCCACCATGGATGCGTTGAAGTGGCCGCGCGCGGGAGATAAAACCGGCTGCCCCGCTTGGCGCGAGCCTATCCATGCGGATTTCCCTGGGGCAGTCTCCGACCCTGGATGGCTGCGTGTGTCTTGCGCAGGGCCGAGATTGAGGAATCGTATGAACGCTGTGCGACGCCCACAAAGAGACAGTCGATAACCATCATCTGGGCTATGCGGCTGCCCAATGCCCCTGGCCGGAAGGGCGTCTCTCGGGCTGCTGTGCTGAGCACAATGTCGGCTGCACGGCCCAGCGGGGACTCGGCGTGGTTGGTGATTGCGATGGTGGTTGCTCCGGCCTCTTTGGAGAGTTTGAGGAATTCGACGGTGTCCATTGTCGTTCCCGAGTGCGAAATGGCAACGGATGCGCAGGAGGAGTCGAGAAGTGCTGCGGAGGTCCACGCGGCGTGCGCCTCTGACCAGCTGAACGATACTTTGCCGATCCGGTGCAGCTTCTGCTGCATGTCCTGCCCGACCAGCGCCCCGGCTCCGACTCCGAAGATGTCGGTCTTCAGCGCCTCAGAGATCGCTGCGACTGCCTCGGCCAGTTTGTGGATGTCGAGCAGTTGGGCAGTGTCAGCGATCGACATCGTCTCGTTGAAGGCAATTTTGGAAACTATGTCCTGGAGGGAGTCCGATTTGTCGATGTCTTCATAGACCTCCGCCGGAACGTTGTTGACGAGACTCTCGCGGGTGGTCTCCCGCGCCAGATCGAGGCGAAGATCGGAATATCCGCTGTAACCGATTTTCTTGTAGAAGCGGACGACTGAGGTAGTCGACGTCCCGCATCGTTCGGCGAGCTCTCCGATAGACATCATGGCAACTCGAGAGGGGGCGGCGAGGACCACGTCGGCGATGGCGCGCTCGGACGGCCGCAGCGACGGAAGGGCTGAACGGATCCTGACCAGAACAGTTCGTGATAATTCCGCGTTTCCTGCCTCTTCCACACCATTCTCCTTCTCTTGACTCCTCTAACAAGGTACCGGGTTCATGCCCACAGACCCATGTATATATGTTACCCAAGAGTGAGATTTTATGTAAATGATTGACATATATCCGATGGAGGCACTACCTTCGGTGTAAGGAAAGTCACAGGACGGACAGTTAGGGACATTGATGGGAACGAAGCCGCACCGCAGCCACGAGAGTTCGGCATGGCTCGAGATCAGCACGGAGGCACGGAATGTTCGTACTCTCGATCTGGATCAGCGCACGACCATCGAGATTCTGGAAGCGCTCAACGATGAAGACCAACTGTCGCCGGCAGCGGTTCGCGCCACGTTGCCGCAGATGGCCAAGTTGGTGGAGGCCGCCGCCGCATCCGTCCGGAACGGCGGCCGCGTCCACTACTTCGGCGCTGGAACATCGGGGCGACTCGGTGTCCTTGACGCCGCTGAACTGAGACCGACGTTCAACCTTCCTGAAGGCGTGGTCATTGCACACCACGCTGGTGGCCCCGCGGCTCTGACCCAGGCGGTGGAAAACGTCGAAGACTCCTGGGAAGCAGGCGTCGAGGCCGCCTCGGATGTCCGCTCCGGCGACGTCGTCGTCGGTATTGCAGCATCCGGGCGGACCCCGTATGTCGGCGGCGCGTTGACGGCCGGCCGAGAAAACGGAGCCACAACAGCGCTTATTGCCTGCGCCACAGCGCCGCAGCTCGGACCACTGGCCGATTTCGTGCTTGCCGCGGACACTGGTCCTGAGGCGTTGGCCGGATCAACCCGGCTTAAAGCCGGCACGGCACAAAAACTCATGCTGAATGGATTCTCCACCGCCCTGATGATCCGGCTCGGCAGGACCTGGTCAAACCTGATGGTTTCCATGGTTGCCACCAACGAAAAACTCCGGGCACGCTCCGTCAGGATCCTGATGGAGGCCACCGGAGGCACTGAAGACAGCTGCCGCAGCGCACTTGAGTCCGCAGACGGTGCGCTGAACGTGGCTCTCGCCGTTATGCTTACCGGCGCTTCCCCCGCCGACGCCCGCGAAGCGCTTGAGTCGGCCAACGGTGACGTCCGGTGCGTCACAGAAGCCCTTCGCCGGCACTGAACCCGCGCAGTCGGAACCACACATGGACAACTTCGCAATCACGCCCGGAAAGCAGCCTTGGATGAGTAAGAGTCAGCGACGGGAGGGGACCTCGAAGGGCATATACACCGCGTTCCGCGGCATTACCGGTTTCTCGGTCCGGGATCTGGACCGTCTGGCATTGGCGCACGACGCCTCGCATTATCTGTTGTCACCGCAGGCCGTCGTCGCGCCGCTGGATCCGGCCGAAGTCGGACGGATCATGGCGGCGGCTGCCTCGGCGGACCTCCCCTTGGTTTTCCGGTCAGGCGGGACGTCGCTGAGCGGACAGGCCGTCACGGACAGCCTGTTGGTGGACGTGCGGAAGCACTTCCGTTCCGTCGAAGTTCTTGACGGCGGCGCCCGGGTCCGCGTGGGGCCTGGCGCCACCGTGCGGAGCGTGAATGCGCGGCTGGCCCAATATGGACGCAAGCTTGGCCCGGACCCCGCCAGCGAGGGCGCGTGCACCATTGGCGGAGTCGTGGCCAACAACTCCTCCGGCATGTCGTGCGGCACCGAATTCAACACGTACCGCACGCTGGAATCCTTGGTGTTCGTCCTACCGTCCGGCACCGTGATCGACACCGCGGACCCTGCGGCGGACCAGCACCTGCGCGCCAAGGAACCGGACCTGCATGAAGGGCTAATCCGGCTGCGCCGCAGGATCAGCATCAATCCTGCATCCGTGCGCACCATTGAGCATCAGTTCTCCATGAAGAACACTATGGGCTACGGGCTCAACGCCTTCCTTGACTTCGAGGCACCAGCCAAGATCCTGGAACACCTCATGATCGGCTCCGAGGGGACCCTCGGGTTCATCGCCCAAGCAACGTTCCGTACCATCGAATCCCTGCCCTACGCTGCCACCGGGCTGATGACCTTCTGCTCGCTCAACGCGGCGGCCTCAACCCTGCCCGAGCTGGTCGCGTCAGGCCTGTCCACGGTGGAGCTGATGGACGCCGCCTCATTGGGTGTGGCCCAGCGTCAGACAGGAACACCTGCCGCTCTGGCCCGGCTGGAGATCCAACGCCACGCAGCCCTCCTGGTGGAGCACCAGGCGCCAACACCGGAGGAACTGCTCGACAAGCTGCGACGGAGCCAGGCCCTGTTCGATTCCCTGGATCTGGCGGCCCCATTCGAGCTTTCCACTGACGCCAAGGAACGGTCAGCCCTGTGGCATATCCGCAAGGGCCTCTACACCACCGTTGCAGGCAACCGACCGGCCGGAACAAACGCCCTCCTTGAGGACATCGCCGTTCCCGTGTCTGCACTGGCGGAAACCTGCGAACAGCTGCTGGGCCTCTTTGACCGGCACCAGTACCAGGACAGTGTCATCTTCGGCCACGCCAAGGACGGCAACATCCATTTCATGCTCACGGAGCGCTTCGACGGCCCCTCCCAGCTTGACCGCTACGAGGCATTCACGGAAGACATGGTGGACCTTGTCCTCGGCAAGGGAGGCACGCTGAAGGCCGAACACGGCACCGGCAGGATCATGGCACCTTTCGTTGCACGCCAATACGGGCCGGAACTTTACGAGATCATGGGAATCATCAAGCGGCTCATCGACCCCAAGGTGCTGCTGAACCCCGGGGTTGTCCTGTCGGATGACCAACGCTCATACCTTGATCACCTGAAGACGGCGCCGGTGGTGGAAAAAGAAGTGGACCGCTGCGTCGAGTGCGGCTACTGCGAACCGGTGTGTCCAAGCAAGGACCTGACCATGACGCCCAGGCAAAGGATCGTGATCCGCCGCGAAATTGCCGCCGCCGAACAGCGGGCTGACCACGGACTCGCCGAACGGTTGCGCAAGGATTACGAGTACGATGGCGTCCAGACCTGCGCGGCGGACGGGATGAGCCAGAACGCGTGCCCGGTCCTCATTAACACCGGTGACTTGGTGCGCCGTCTCCGGGCAGAAAACCACAACACTGTCGCGGACAAGGGCTGGACAGTCGCCGCGAAGCACTGGGGAGCGGTCACTGCCGTCGGCTCCCTTGGCCTCAGCGCCGCCAAGGCGATGCCGGCACCTGCGGTAAAGGCCGTCACCGCCGCGGGAAGGCTGCTCCTCGGCGCTGAGAACGTACCACTCTACGCCACAGCCCTGCCCAAGGGAGGCCGCAAGCGAACCGGCAGCGAAAAGGCCGGAACGGGAGATCCGGCCGGATCAGTCGCCGACGCCGTGTACTTCCCCGCCTGCATCGGCGCCATGTTCGGCCCGGTTGACGACGGCCGCGGACGCACCGGGACCGGCGTCACCCAGGCCTTCCTGAACCTCGCCGACCGTGCCGGCCTGGAACTGGCCATTCCCGAAGGCATCGGGAACCTTTGCTGCGGAACGCCATGGAAGTCCAAAGGCTTCACCGCCGGATACGGTGTCATGAGAGCCAAAGTGCTTCCGGCCCTGTGGGAAGCCAGCGATCATGGACGGCTGCCCGTGGTCTGTGATGCTTCCTCATGCACTGAAGGGCTCGAGACTTTGCGGGACACGGCTTCATCCCCGGACGTTCCTGCGGAGTATTCCGGGCTCAGGTTTGTTGACTCCGTTCAGTTCGCGCGCGAGCGGCTGATGCCGCACCTTGAGGTTTCCCACCGCATGGAATGCCTGGCGATACACCCGACCTGCTCATCCACCCGGCTGGGCATCAACGAAGACCTCACGGCCATTGCCGCCTCCCTGGCGGAGGACGTCATGGTGCCTCCCAGCTGGGGGTGTTGCGCCTATGCCGGAGACCGCGGCCTCCTGCACCCCGAACTGACCGATTCCGCCACAGCGACCCAGGGCGCCGAAGTCAATGAGCGCCTCTATTCGGCGTACGCATCAACCAACCGGACCTGCGAATTGGGCATGACCCAGGCCACCGGCCACCAGTACCGGCACGTCCTCGAGCTGCTGGATGAGGCCACAAGTCCAAAGAAAGGAACCCTCTGATGGAGATCGTCATACTCCCGGACAGTGCCGGGATCGGCCGCCTGGCCGGAGACGTCATCGAATCCCTGCTTGCACGCAAACCGCACGCGGTCCTGGGACTCGCCACCGGGTCCTCCCCGCTCCCGATCTACCAGGACCTGACGCGCCGCCACCTCTCCGGAAGCTTGAGCTTTGCCGAAGCCGAGGCGTTCACCCTGGACGAATACATGGGGCTCCCGGACAACCATCCGGAACTCTACCGAGAGGTCATTCGCAGGGAATTCACCGGGCAGGTCGATTTTCCAGAAGCCATGGTTCACGGTCCGGACGGCAGTGGCGTTGACGTGCCCGGGGCCTGCAATGCCTACGAGGACAAGATCCGGGCCGCAGGGAGAGTGGATTTGCAGATCCTTGGCATCGGCACCGACGGCCATATCGGTTTCAACGAACCCGGCTCTTCCCTGGCCTCCCGCACCCGGATCAAAACGCTCACAGAGCAAACCCGGCGTGACAACGCCCGGTTCTTCGACCGCCCTGATGCTGTTCCCCGGCACGTAGTGACGCAGGGGCTGGGAACCATCATGGAAGCCAAGCACATCCTCCTTGCCGCCGCCGGCGCGAACAAGGCCCGGGCAGTCCACGAGCTGGCTGAAGGGCCTGTCACCGCCCTTTGCCCGGCATCAGTGCTTCAGTTTCACCCGCACGTGACCGTGCTGCTTGATGAGCCCGCGGCATCAAAGCTCGCCTTGGCCGACTACTACCGTCATTCCTTCCGGCACAAGCCCCACTGGCAAGGACTCTAAACAGCGCCCCACACAAGGTGCATCGAAGCGTCGGACGCCGCCGCCAGCGACGCACCATCCACCAACACCCACACAAAAGGACACACCATGAGCACCCCAACACTCCTCCAGCAACCACCTGCCAAGCAGGCCAGGCGCGCCCTCGTCGCCGGCTCCGTAGGCAACTTCATCGAATGGTACGAATTCGCAATCTACGGTTCTTTCGCCACCATCATCGCCGCCAACTTCTTCACCACGACGGGAGCGTCACCCACAGAAGCTCTCATCAAGACATACGCCTCGTTCGCCATTGCCTTCTTCTTCCGCCCCGTCGGAGCCGCGATCTTCGGACGGATCGGTGATCGGATCGGCCGCCGCCCCACGCTGATCATCGTCCTGCTGCTCATGACCGGGGCAACAACCCTCATCGGTGTTCTCCCCAACTACGCCACTCTGGGCGTCATGGCGCCTATCCTGCTGACCCTCGTGCGCATCCTTCAGGGGCTCTCCGCCGGGGGCGAATTCGGCGGCGCCGTCGCCATCATGACCGAGTTCGCACCCCCCGGGAAACGTGGACGCTACGGCTCATGGCAATCCTTCACCGTAGCTCTCGGCCTGCTGGCCGGTGCCGGCGTCGCGGCCCTGATGTCCTCGGTCCTGACCGCAACGGACCTCGGCGACTGGGGCTGGCGCATCCCCTTCCTGCTCGCCCTTCCCCTCGGCCTCGTGGCCCTCTACCTGCGGCTAAAACTCGAAGAGACACCCAACTTCCAGCGAACGGTGACGGCAGAGAAAAGCCACACCCCCGGCGTTGTCATCCAGCACCCCAGCAAGGCCGAAACCGCCAAGGCGATCCTGCTCGGAATCGGACGCCTCATGGGCTGGTCGGCGGCAGGCTATACCTTCCTCGTGGTCCTTCCCTCATACCTTCAGACAAGCCTTCACGCCACCTTCCAAGCAGCGCTGATTGCAACAGTGCTGTCCAATGCAGGCTTCGCCGTATCGATCATCCCCAGCGGCATGCTCAGCGACCGCTGGGGCCGCCGGCCGGTCATGCTGGCAGGCGCCATCCTCATCACCGTCCTGGCCCTGCCACTCCTGAAGATCCTCCAGGACCCGGCAAGCTCGCCCTGGCTGCTTGGGTCCGGTGTCTTCATCGCCGGCGCCGTCGTGGGCATGATGGCGGGCCCCGGCCCCGCCATGCTCTCGGAAATGTTCCCCACCACGGTCCGCTACACCGGTCTGGGAGTCGCATACTCGCTGTCCAATGCCGTGTTCTCCGGATCCGCCGGACTCATCATCACCGGGCTCATCGCGTCCACCGGCAACAAGGACATCCCCGCCTACTACGTGATGGCCACCTGCATCGTCAGCGTCTTTGCGTTGGCCACGCTGCGTGGTTCCGCCCACAAGAACGCACTGCGCGATTAACTGAACGAGAAGGAAAGGGAGGAGTGCCATGCGTATCATCGGCATGATGTCCGGAACGTCCTACGATGCGATCGACGCCGTCGCCGTCGACATCACCAGGGACGCAGATGCCTTGGTGCTTACTCCCTTGGGGACTGTGAGCGAGGCTTACCCGGAGGAGTTACGGGCGGCATTGGCGGCGCAAATGCCGCCCGCACCAACCTCCATGGAGCAGATCTGCCGGCTCGACACGGGCATCGGACAGGCATTTGCCCGACTTGCTGTTAGGGCCAACCGCGAGCTGTGCGACGGCGAGGCCGAGCTCATCGCCTCACATGGCCAGACCGTTTTCCACTGGGTCGAGTCCGGTAAGGTCCATGGAACCCTTCAGATCGGAGAGCCAGCCTGGATTGCGGAGGCAACCGGCTGTGCTGTCGTGTCCAACTTCCGCTCACGCGACGTCGCAGCAGGCGGACAGGGAGCACCGCTCGTCAGCCTGTTTGACACGATGTGGCTGCGCGGACTGCCGGGAACACCGGTGGCCCTGAACCTGGGCGGGATCGCCAACATCACGGTGGCCTCCGGCGAACCGACGGCCTTCGACACCGGGCCGGCCAACGCCCTCATCGATGCCGCCGTCACGTCCATGACCGCCGGCCAAAAACACTACGACCACAACGGCGAACTCGGCGCCCGCGGCACCGTCAACACAGAACTACTCACCCGCCTGCTCGCAGATCCGTATTACTCCCAGCCGGCACCCAAATCCACCGGCAAAGAGCTATTCCATCTGCCCTACCTCAATGCCGCGCTAGCGGACAGCGGCACGCACGAGCTCGCAGCCGAAGACGTGATCGCCACCCTCGTCAGACTTACCGCCCGGACCATCGCTGACGCCGTCCGCGCGGCAGGCGGAACATCTGTTGTCGCATCCGGAGGAGGAACCCTGAACCCAACCCTGATGCGGGCCTTGGAAGACGAACTGGGAGCCGTTGAACTGGTCAGATCGGACGAGCTGGGCATGCCATCTCCCATGAAAGAGGCCTGTGCCTTCGCCGTACTCGGATACTTGTCGATTCATAACCTTCCAGCCACGGTACCCAGCTGCACGGGCGCCAGGCACGCGAGCATCCTCGGCTCCATCACGCCGGGATCCGGCGGACTTCACATCCCGACCCCGACCCAGGGGCGGCCAAAAGCACTCCGGATCGCGGGGACAACCGAGAGACGCCCAACATCCCAATGAATCGCCCGCGCAACATGAGGATCCAATGATCATCGCCGCCTCCGCCGTGCTTACGCCCCACCAAACCGATAGCCCGGTATGGATCGAAGTCACCGAAGAAACAATAACGGCCGTCGGGCACGGCCAACCTCCGTGCGCTGCCGCTCACCTGCTCGACGGGAAAGACGGTCAGTAACCAAACGACAGTGCATGATCAAGGGCGTTGACGAAGAAATCTGCCCCAGCACGATCCAGGATGAGAGGCGGCTTTACCTTCAGCACGCAGAGTCGATCACCGGTGGGCTGGACTATAACGCCCAATTGCAGGAGCCGATCGCATAGCCTCACCGCTTCCTCCGTTGCCGGCTCCAACGTCACCCGGTCCCGTACGAGTTCCACCCCGAGGTAGAGGCCCGAGCCGTGGACGGCGCCGATCAGGTCATGTCGGCCCATCAGTGCTTCGAGCCGCTTTTTTAGGTACAACCCAACCTCGAGCGCGTTCTTCATGAGGCCTTTGTTCTGGATTTCGGCCAGGACCTCGCTTCCGACGACGCTGGATACGGGGCTTCCTCCGGCGGAGGAAAAGAAGTATCCGTTGCTCCGATACCGCTCCGCCACCGCTTTGGACGTGATGACGGCACCAAGGGGATGCCCATTGCCCATCGCCTTGGCAATGGTCACGATGTCAGGGACGACGGTTTGCTGTTCGAATCCCCAGAACCATTGTCCGAGGCGGCCATAACCGACTTGAACTTCGTCGGCGACAGCCAGGCCTCCATGGCGACGTACAGCCTTGTAGACAGCTGGAAGATAACCATCGGGGAGGGCCATTCCGCCTGCATTGCCGTAGTAGGGCTCGCAAATAAACGCCGCCAACGGGTGGCCGGACGATGCAAGCTCATCGATCCGCGCCACGGCGTTGCCTGCATAGGCGCCAGCCGCCGATCCGCGGTGCCTGCCACGGTAGGTATTAGGCGCGTCCAGGACATGAATCCAGTCCGGCCGCGTGGACAGCGCGTGGGGATTATCAGCAGTGGAGGTGGAGACTGCGTCTGCGGCGTAGGTCCACCCGTGGTAAGCCTCAGCGACAGCGGCGACATCCCGGTGCCCGCTGGCCGCCATTGCAATGCGGATGGCCAGATCGTTGGCTTCAGAACCGGAGTTGACCAGAAAGACCGTGTCCAATGGATCCGGAAGGGTGGCTGCCAATTCTTCCGCGAATCGGACCACCGACTCGTAGTGGAAACGCGAATTGGTGTTCAGGCGTTTGAGCTGCTTCGCCACGGCATCTGCCATGCCGAGATGTCCGTGACCAAGAACGGCAACGTTGTTGATCATGTCCAAGTAGCTCCGCCCGCTCACCGAGAGCATGTGCTCGCGCCAGCCACGCTCAATTTGAGGGGGGGTGCTGTAGTAGTGCTCTTGTACCGAGGCAAAGGCAGCGTCCCGACGTCTCAGCAGGTCTGCCTCGGAAGTGCCCGGCACTGCGCCACGCGGGTCTCCCCCGATAATCAATGCGGTGGGATCCACAAGGATGCTGCGCCACGCAGGTGCCTCTTCAGATGAGACAAAATCCGGAAGATCCGTTGCTCCAAAGACCCAATCAGTAACGACCGTGACATGAATCCGCTCTCGAGGACTGGCCATCGACAGGACGCTTCCCGCGCGGACTCTTCCTTCACATTGTTCGATTGCTCGCGCAGCCAGCCCCGTCAGCACAAGTACCGCCGCTTCGCCCTGCAAGAACAAGCGTCCGTCACGGATTAGCACCTCACCGTCCCAAGGGGCGACGATCTCGGTTTCCTGGTCGAACCATAAATCGATGCCGGTAGGAGCCGTCCGGGGCGCGGCTGTCGATAGGGGTTCCGACCTGGTCAACCGGAATTCCTCAAAGTGCGTAACGACAACCGAGGCCCCCTTCACAAGAGCTTCGTTAGCCAGCTGGGCTTCCATCCCCGGCACGAGCCAGAGTCCGCCGTCCAAGGCATCTGACGTAACCGACAAGTTCAATGTCGAAATCTCTGCCGACGCTGCCAGATTCGCGAGCGGTCCGTGACCTTTTGGCAGCGTAGGCACAGCATTAGCGCGTCCCACGGCGTTTCGGATAGCCGACTGCATCACCCGAAGTGGTACCGACAAGGCGCACTCCAAGATGCGCCATTCACGCTCCAACGCGCTGGCGGCGTAGGCGTTTACGCCCCCGTCCACCAAGACTTGATGGTTTCCGCTGGCGACCAGAACGGCTCCCCGGAGAAGGACCAGTGGCCACAGCGCCTCAAGCTCCGCTTCCGAAAGTGAGCGGATGGAGTCGAATTCCTTGATTGCAGCCAGAGCTGATATTGGAGTTACGCCGTCGTGATGAAGAAGGGACGAAATGGTGACCGCAAGTTCATTGACTGCCCAGCTACGGCAGAGGTCTCCGAAATCGATGATGCCGTCAGGGATCCTTAGCCCTTCGACCGACTCACTGCAAACGACGTTGTCGTCAGTAATATCGCCGTGGACGACCTGCTCCGGCAGCTCATTAGCGAGCCCTTGAACAATCGGCCACACCTCCCGTCGGACCGCTTCAACCACGGTTCGTCGATGATCATCGGGAATCGCCGGAGCAAGGAGCCCGAGAACACGATTAGCATTTCGAAGGTCCCATTGCAGCGCCCGTACGGCCCCTTCGTGGTGGAAGTCCCTCAGCTCCACGCTGATGTTGGCAACCATCCGTCCCAACGCAGATATGACGGACGGATGGAGGTACCGCGAGCCGGTTAGCGTTCCTCCTCCGAGGTAGGCCAGAACGCGCGCGTGGGCGTTCACCGAATCCAGTGAGCTACCGTTCTTGGTAGTTCTCATCACGCCGGGAAAACGAGTTTGCGGCAACCGCGCGGCTAGATGCTCAGCAGCGAGCGTTTGTGCCTCGATTTCCGATAAAGAAAACGACGGGTTGGCGACCTTGAGTACCCCCCGGATCTCGCCTTCCGGAGAGGTCAACAGGAAGTTCGCGTCCTGCTGACTACCGAGCGTTGCGGCTCGCAGTACCGAGCCGGTCAACGACTCAGCGAGACGCTGGGCCTCATCTTCCGTCACCAGCGGCGCAGGAAGTACGCCATGCGAAAAGAAGTCGAATGACTTATGAAAAACGGGAGTGTCCATGAAGAAACCTTTAGCCTAAGGCGGGGTTGGTGCAGCCCGGCAGAATGGTTGCACTCCGCGGGCTCATTCGGTCAGCCGAGCCCGGCATGGAGGTCCTCCAGCGGGACGACTTGACCCAGGATGCGCTCGGCAGCACGATGACCGGACAACAAGGCGCCATGCACGGTGGCGGGCTCAGTGCTCCAGGTAGCTTCCCCGGCGAGGTGCAGAACATTCCCCACCGGCGTAGCGATGGCGTCGTGGTCCTTGTGCGTGGCCCCGACCGCAACATACGAATATGAGCCCAGCGCATAGGGGTCGGACCCCCAGCGCGTGATCCAAGAGTTGACCACGGGTGGGACGTCGTCGCCGTAGATGTTTCTTAGCGCGCCAACGGCCGACGCGACGACCTCATCATCAGTCATAGCTTCAGTCTCGATGCCGCGCGGACCACCGGCGAAAGCGAGCAGCATTGGCCGACCGCTGACCACCGACACGTCGTACCACGTGTGCCAGCGATATCCGGCCGGGCCCCATTGCCGGATGGCATACACCCCGTCCTCCCAAAATCGTTTCGGAAATTGCAGGAAAACCTTGTTGAAGACTCCCATGCCGACCCTCCCAATGGCACTGACGACAACGTCAGGCAATTCCGGATTGAAGTCGATTGAGTTCCGCTTGAGGACACCCAGCGGCACCGTGATGACCGCGTACCGGGCCTCTGTGTTGCCTCGGGCTGTAGTGACTCTTACGCCTGCCTCAGACCATGCAACTCCGGTCACTTGGTGCCCGAAACGGATGTCAAGTCCCCCAGCCAGGTTTGTCGTGAGTTGGTCATAACCGCCGGGGAAGATCACTTCCTCACCAAAGATGACATCCTCGTCGAGGCCTTCGGCCGCCACCCTTTCAATTTCCGCTCCGCATTGTTCTTCCGTGCGATGGCCGTAAAACTCCCGCACACTTTGGGTGCTTTCCGGAGACCAGCAAAGGGTGTCCAAGGCGCGTTCAGTAACGTCCAGGTAGGTATCGCCCGGAGAGGAAGATGCTATGGCGCGTCGCACCTCATCGTCTGCTGCACGGACCTTGTTTGCCAGGTCGCTCGCCTCGCCCGGTTTCAGAAGCCGAAACTCGGAGTCGTAGTTCGCGATTGGGCGACCGTCAGGTTGGAAGCTTCCTACCGTGAATTCGGCGGTCTCGATGCTGAATGCCGTTACAAGGTCAGTCAGCGGGTTCCCGTCGACGCCGTGTATCCAGGAGGCACCCTGATCAACAGAGAAGCCCGCGTCACGGTCCGTCCAGATTCGCCCCCCGACTCTGTCACGTGCCTCGAGGACGACCACCTTTTGTCCCGCTTGATGTAGAAGGCGCGCCGCCGTAAGGCCTGCAATGCCAGCTCCGACCACGACCGTATCGATCACACTCATTCGTGCCTCTCACAATTCATGTCTGTCCCTTGTTTGATATGTCTTCGAAATGCATGTGCATGCGTCACTCTGACGTCCTCAATGTGAGAGCGCTCCGATGGCTGATGCCGCCCGGTATCCGGAGGCGACGGCACCAGACAGCGATCGTTCCGTTCCGGTGTGGTCACCAGCGATGGCCACACGTCCGCTCAAACGGAGGAAAGCGTCGGCGTCGCCCGGGCGCCGGTCGAGTCCAGGAGCGGGCGCCACCGTTCCCCGTTGAGGCACGTGAAAGCGGTGTTCCGCGGGTCACGGTTGAGTCGATCTCGGTGAAGGTCTGCAGAAGGGTTCTGAGCAAGTTTCATCTGCGAAAACTCTCTCCTGTTGAGTTTTCGGCAGTATATATCATCTTTCGCTACGGTTTCATCATTTTAGGTCCCGATGGGCCATACTGGACCCATGACGACTGACACGATCGACAGCAATGATCGCGGCCACGTTCTGGACGACACCGATCGGACGCTGCTCACGCTGCTGCAACGAGATGGGCGTCTTGCCTACGCAGAACTGGGCGCGGCGACAGGCTTATCCGCTGGCGCAGCACGTGCACGCGTCCTCCGCCTCCAGAAAACCGGCACTCTGCAGGTCGTCGGCGTCACCGACCCGCTGAAGCTTGGATACCGAAGCATGGCGATGCTCGCCATCACGGTCGACGGGGACATCGACGCCGCAGCAGATGCCATCGGCACAGTGGATGCCGTCATCTACGTGATCATGGCGGCCGGCTCCGTCGACCTGCTCGTCGAGGTCATCGCCACCGACCCTGACGATCTCTACGAAATCATCAACCGCAGAATTCGCACGATTCCTGGCGTGCGTGCGGTTGAAACCTTCACCTACTACCGAACACATACCCAGCGATTCGCGTGGGGAGCAATTTAGACCCTCAGGGTATCCCTAGCCCGGGGCCGTCGGAGAGCTGCGAAAATTCGCGAAAGTGTCCATGCTCGCAGCGGTGCGTTTCCGTGAAATCCCCGGACGATATCAACCAGTGACCACCATTTCTGGGGCCAATGTGGCATGGGGAGCTGGTCATTGCGAGTGTCCTTGGACGAAACGGGATGTGGTGGACAGCTGTGCCTTAGCATCCGGGATCAGTGGCGGGATCGTTGGTTCATCGGGGAGCGTGATGGCTTGGTTGAGGCGGATGTCCCGGGATGATGCCCCGATCTCGATACGGAATTCGCCGCCTTCCCGGCGCCATAGTCCTGGGCGGCCTTCGCCGCGGTCGGCCAGGGCGTCCCAGTACGCGAAGTCCCGGTTCTCCAGCGTGAATTCGACGCGTGCCGTTTCCCCTGGTTCAAGGTGGATCTTTTCGAAGCCTCGAAGCTCCCGTAGCGGACGCTGCACCTCCGCCTCCGGATCGCCCACATACAGCTGCACGACTTCCTGCCCAGGGCGTCGGCCGTCGTTGGTTACGAGGCAGGACACGTGGACACGGGCGGAGTTTTCGTCAACTATCTGGACGGTCAGATCAGAGTACGCAAAGCTGGTGTACGACAGGCCATGGCCGAAGGGGTAGCGCACGGCGCGGTGGAGTGCGTCATACCAGCGATACCCGATGAACACGCCCTCGCCGTAGAGAACGGTTCCCCGTTCCCCTAGCCAGTTGGGTTGTCCGGGTGTGTCCTCGAGCCGCAGGGGGAAGGTTTCCGCTGTCTTGCCGGCCGGGTTGACCCGCCCGAACAGTACGTCGGCGACGGCGGCTCCGGCTGCCTGTCCGCTAAGCCATGCCTCGACGATACCGTCGACTCTGTCATGCCAAGGGTCCATGCTGACGGCTGAGCCATTGGCAAGAACCACTACCAGTGCGGCTCCTGTGCGATCCCTCAGGTCAGCCAGGCGCGAGATCAGGGCTGATTGCTCCGAGGGCAGCGCAAGCGTATCGCGGTCGTTGGCTTCTTGCTCGAAAGCCAGCGGGAGCCCGGCGAACACGATGATGGTGTCGGCGTGCTCGGCCGCTCTGACAGCCTCGTCCTGTAGCTGCAGCGCGGCGGGCGACAGTGGTCCTTTCGCGGACTGCTGAACGGCTGCCGCGAGTTGCAGATCCTTCGAGAGGGTGGCGGAACGTCGTGGCACGGCCGGCCGGTCGCCGACGGCGGCGAGTCCGTGCGCCGCCAATGTTGCGGTGTGGTCGTCTTGATAGGGGTTTTTCGGGAGGTAAACGTAGCCGGGCGCGTAGACGACATGTTCACCGGCGATAGCTCGGATGGCTTCAAGGGGAACGTCCACGTGCGTGGGGTCCACTCCGGATGAGCCGCCGCCCTGGATTCGGGCGTGCTCGGCGAATGCGCCGATGACTGCGATTGTTCCGGGCGGACTCTCGGAGAGAGGCAGTACCGGGCGCGCCGCGCCGGGCGGGGTTTCGTTCCGGAGCAAGGTGAGGCATGCAGCTGCGGCTTCACGCGCCAGCGCATGGTGATCGCTGGCCCGCAACAGCTCCAACTGCGGGGGTGTGAGACGGTCGCCCGCGTGGTGTCCAAGGTCGATGACCGGACCGTTGACCATGTCCGGTCCAGGGTAGGTCCGGCAGACGAGTTGCAGCACTCGTCGCGCTGCCTGATCGACTGTTGACTCGTCCAGCTCGCCGGCGCGCACGGCAGCAACGACCTCCGCGTCTGTGCGGCCTTTCGTGCCTGGCATTTCAAGGTCGAGGCCCGCTCGAAGGGCGGCAACCCGGTCATGAACGGCGTCCCAGTCGGAGATTACCGCTCCCGCGAAGCCCCACTCCTGACGGAGCACCTCGGTGAGGAGCCACCTGTTTTGTGAGGTGTGGACTCCAAGGAGCCTGTTGTAGGAGCACATGACCGTCCAGGGATTTGCCAGCCGGATGACCCGCTCGAACGCTGGGAGGTAGGTCTCGCGGAGAGTGCGTTCGTCCGCGACAACCGAGATGCGTGTTCTTTCGATTTCCTGGTTGTTCGCTGCGAAGTGCTTCAGCGACGTGCCGACGCCGGTGGATTGCACACCGTCAACGTAGGCGGCGCCGAGCTCGCCGGAATGCAGGGGATCTTCCGAGTAGTACTCGAAGTTGCGCCCGCACAGTGGCGAGCGTTTCATGTTGACCCCGGGGCCCAGAATCACCTGCACTCCTTGGGCCCGGGCTTCCTCCCCCAGCGCTTCACCAACGCGACGCACGAGGCCCCGGTCCCAGGAGGCTCCCATCGCTGAGGCTGTCGGGAACCCGGTAGCGGGGACCCAGACCATGTCGACGCCGGTCTCCTTCCTTAGCCCGTGCGGTCCGTCGCCGACCTCGATCGCGGGAATGGGCGCCGGTAGCCCGGGCCTGTCGATGGCTTGCGTGTACCAGTCGTTGACGCCGGAAAGCAGCGAGGCTTTCTCCTCAAGCGTGAGTGCTGACAGCACCTCTTCAACGTCGAACTGCGGGAGAGTCATGGTGTTTTCTTTCTGGTGCGTCACGTTGTCAGGAACCCGTCGGGGTCGTCATCGCGGATGTGCTTGACGAGTGCCGGGGTGAGGCCGATTCCGCCTTCCACGAGCGCGTCCAGCACGACGCCCCGCAGCGGTGACGCGTTTGCCACGGTGACCGGGGCGGCCGGCGCCATCATCCGCAGTTCGTGTTTCAGGGCGTCCCGCATCGCCGGATGCTCGGATGTCACCACAGAGCCGTTCAACAGCACAGGCACCTGCCCGCTGCTCAGGTCCGCGCCCACGCGGGCGACACACCACTGGGCGTAACGCACAAAGGCCGCGGCCTGCTCGGCGACGATGCGGCGGGCGACCGCGTCGCCGTCGTCCGCGAGGGCCAGGACGGCACGTGCCGCTTTCCACAGTTCGGTACGGGGCAGGGCCCCGAAGCGTCGCGTGAAGAGGTGCCGGAGCTCCCAGCCGTCCTTTACGTCGTAGAGCTTGAAGAGTGCTTCGGCAAGGCGGGTTGTCGGAGCGGTTCCCATCCATCCTTGGCAGACAGCTGAGAGCGCACTGTTGCCCAGGCCTTGGCCTCCGAGGTCGTCGAAGACGAACATTCCCGAGCATTCTTCACGCCCGTCCGCTGAACGCGCGGCGACGGCGGGACCGGTGCCCACGGTGATCGCCGCCCCGACGCCGGTCCCGTCAATTAGCCTCAGCGAGGCAAACGCATCGTTTTTGACGCTCAAGTGCCGGATGTCGTCGTAGCGTGCGCGGATGCCTTCTTCCCAGAATCGGGCGTCTTCGGGGTAGTCGACGCCGGCCAACCCGAAGGCAGCGGAGTGGATCTGTGTCGCATGAAGCCCCGCGTCTGCGATCGCTGCGTCGATCGCCCCGAAAACGGCATCCTGGGCATCTTCGATGGTTGCGGCCCCGTAGATGTCTCCGCGGCCGCCCCTGCCCCGCCCAAGGACGGCGCCGGTCCGATCGACGATGAGGGCAACGGTCTTCGAATTGCCGGCGTCGACGGCTAGGAACCGGTGCCCTGGTCCCGGGTCAGCTGGTGTTGTGGCGAGGTTCTCCATGCCTACCGCAGGAGTCGCTGGGGCAGGTAGGCGCGGTGGGCGTATGCCATTTCGTCATAGAGCTCCTCCGCTACCCGGAGGGTTGGGACCATGGGGTTCGCTGCAAGGGCACGAATTCCGTCTGCGCGGGTGCCCTTCCAGGCAGCCTCGGCGGCCAGGTACTGGTATTCGGCGAGCTGCTGCACGATTCCACGGACAGCGTGCGGCAGCGGACGCTGCGGGAGTGGGGTGACGCCCTTGCCGTCGACGTTGCACCACATTTCCACGACAACGTCCTCGTCGAAGCCCGGCAGTGCGCCACCGATGTTGGGCAGGTTCACGGGAAGGCTGGCGGGTTTGTCGTTGTAATAGGCACTCATGACGTCGATTGCTAGCTCCAGCTCGTGGATGCCGCCACGTGACCGCTTCGGGTCCAGCCGGGGGACGTCCCTGTGGGACTGCTCCTCGTAGTGTTCCCAGTAGCCCGGAAGGGCGGCCAGCAGGTCCTCGGCCCTGGTGGTGGGGGCGCCCTGCAGCTGGCGAAGGATTTCCTCGCGGAAATAGTAGTACTGGAAGTAGTCCGCCGGCACGGAGCGCATGGTCACCGCGAGGTGGAGCATTCGTTTCTCGTGAATTCCCAAGCTTGGATCGTCCTTGCGCGCGTGCCAGGCCTGGTCCAGAAGCGGCATGAGGTCTTCGCCGTCGTACGTGTGTTCGGTGGACCAGCAGTTGTGGTTCACGCCGGCCATGATGATGTTCGCGCGTTTCGGGTCAAGCCCGGCAGCGTTCAGCACGGTGTTCGGGAAAACGATCGGTCCTTCGCACATGGACCAGATCGTCCGGTCGGTGAAGCGGGTTACGGCTTGGGAGACGATGTTGATCGGGTTGGTGTAGTTGAAGATGATCGCGTTGGGCGCAACGGCGTCCAGGTCACGGATGATGTCTTCGTAGATGTGGATCGAGCGAAGCGACATGAAGAACCCGCCAGGACCCTGGGTTTCCTGCCCAATGACGCCATGCTTAAGGGGAATGCGTTCATCCAACGCCCGCGCATTGAAGTCCCCGGGCCGGAAGCTGGCCAGCACCGCGTCGGCGTCGGTCAGTGCTTCACGACGATCCGTGGTGGAGCTGATGGTGATGTCCAGGCCTTTGGCCTTGGCGATCTTGTTGCCGATGGTCTCCACGGCTTTGAGCCGTTCGGGATTGACATCCTGGATGACGATCTCTGAACCGTCGAACTCCTCTCCGTGCTCAAGGATTGACGCGACGGTTCCTGCGCCGCGGGAGGAACCTCCACCGATGTATACAAGCTTGATTGCTGACATGACTGTGTACTTCCTTGGTTGTTGAATGGCTGGGTGGCAGCGGGTTCAGACGCGAACGGTTGCGGCGTCGTGGTCTACGAGAAATGCCGCGTTTCGGCATTCGGTGGCAATGGTGGCTGGCCAGTCGGGCTCGTATTGGTGGGCGTTGGCTATTCGGGAATATGCCTCCCGCTTGTTTTGGCCGCAGAGGATCATGACAACCTCTGTAGAGAGGCGCGCGATGGTGTCGACACCGACCGTGACTCCGTGGCGGGGAACCATGCGGAGATCCGTGAATTCCGGGAACGTGTTCATGTTGTCCCGACGGGTCGCCTCACCAAGTTCGACGATATGGGTGCGTGCGTTCCGCGGGGTTCCGGGCTGGTTGAAGGCGACGTGCCCATCGGTGTCACCGGATGCCAGCAGAAACAGGTCGATGCCACCGGCTGCTTCGATACGTGAATCGTACTCGCCAGGATCCGAAGGATTTGCCGTCCAGATTTCGGTGGGCGGGGTTGTGCCGGCGTCGGCGCATGCCTTTGCGATGGGCGCCAGGATCTCGCGCCGGGCGAAGCCCAGACATGAGTATGACGCTTCGGGGTCGACGATCCGCAAGCTGCCGTCCCCGTCCGGGAGTACGTAGTCGTCCATCATGACGATGGTCAGCTTGGAGAGGTCCGCCCCTTTGCCGGCCTTCCGGGCGAGCGCTGCATAGACGGGTGCCGCGGTTCGACCGCTCGGGCAACCGAGCAGGAACGGGCGCCCGGCCTTCCTCTCCATGCGTTCGAGGATGAGGTCAGCGATGATGGTGCCGATGGAGTTGGCGTCGGGCAGGATCTGCGGAGTCAATTGCATCTGGTTGTTGCCTTTGTTCGGTGGTGGTCCAAGCGCAGCCGCGGTTACTCTTTGATGGCTCCGGCGAGCATTCCGGAGATGAACTTGCGCTGGAAGATGGCGTAGAGGATGAGGACCGGTGCTGCGACGATGAGGCCGCCCGCGGCCATGAGGTTTATTTGCGTGACGTATTTGCCCTGAAACACTCCGAGGGCAACGGTCGCCGTCTGGTTTTCTCCGTGGAGGAACACCAGCGAGAGGAAGTAGTCGTTCCATGTCCACATGAAGCTGAGCAGGATCAGCGTGTACACGGCGGGCATGATGTTCGGAGCGGCTATGGACCACAGCACGCGGAACGGTCCGGCCCCGTCGAGCTCGGCTGATTCGAAGACGGCCCGCGGGAGGGACCGGAACGCAGCCCTCATCCAGAACACCCCGAAGGGAACGCCCATGCCCAGCTGGATGAGGATCACGCCCAGGAGGTTGTCGGTGAGACCGAAGGAACGGAACTGGTAGTACAGCGGCACGATGATCACTTCAAGAGAGACCATCATTCCCAGAAGAATCAATGGGAACAGGACCCGGTTGCCGGCCACGCCGAGCACGCCGAACGCGTACCCACCAAGAAGTGCCAGCAGAACACCCACAACCACGACGGTCAGGGTGATCACTGCCGAAACAGTCATGGACCTGGCAAAGTCTGCGTCGTTCCACGCAGTGACGAAGTTTGCCCATCGCAGGTCGGCAGAGGGACGACCTGCCCGGTCCGGGCTGAGGGCTGCCGCAACAAAGGTAGCTACAGGCCACAGCACTGCCAGTGCCATCAGGACGAGGACGAAGTACTTCCAGGTCTTGTTCATGCGGTTGAACATGGTTACTCCTTCTCAGACACACGGGTGATGGCCAAGGCAATGGCGAGGCACAGGATTGCCATGACGACTCCGATAGCTGCAGCTTGGCCCACGTTCGGATTGACGAACGCTGCCTTGTAGAGTGCCACGGCCGGGGTCTGTGTCGATGTCCCCGGGCCACCGCGCGTTGTGATCCAGATCAGGTCGAACGCGCGGAGCGCCGCCGTTACTGTCAGGGTGAGCGCCACAGCGATCTGGCCCCGCAGGCCCGGCACGGTTACCGAGAAGAACTCCCTGATCGGTCCGGCCCCGTCCATGCGCGCCGCTTCATAAAGATCCGGGGAGATGGACGCCGCCCCGGAAATGAAAAGCACCATGCAGAAACCGAAAGTCACCCAGGTGCCGATGAGTCCGACTGCCGGCAGCGCCCACGTGAAATCACCCAGCCAGTTCTTCGCCAACGTGTCCAGGCCAATGGCCCGCAGTGCTTCATTGATCGGGCCTTCAGGGGCATACATGCGCTTGAACAGCAAGGCGATCACCACGCTCGTCATGACCTGTGGCAGAAAGAAAATCCAGCGGAACACTGCCATTCCCCGCTGCTTTGCCTGTGTGATGAGCGCAGCGGAGACGAGGCCGAGGGCGATTGGAAGCAGTGAGAAAAAGAACAGCAGTACCAGCACGTTCCCCAGGGTGGACTGCAGCACCGGGTCGGTAAAAAAGGTGGTGTAGTTTTGCAATCCTACCCAGACCGCGGCGGTGACGCCGTCCCACTTGTAGAACGAGTATTGGAGCGACTGCAGCATCGGCCACAGCACCACCGCGGCGTAGAGCAGCAGGCCAGGAGCCGCGAACAAGAGCCCTGTGAGGCGGGTCCGTCGGCGCGCGGACGATTTGCGCGGGCGGCGTACGGCACCGACGGCGGGCCGTGCGGCCCGGGCTTTGGTCATGGTCATCGTTTTAGGATCCGTGGGAGGCCAGGAATGCGTCGCGGTCGGTGTCCACGGCCTTCGTGAACTGTTCCGGGGTGGTCTTGCCCGCAAGCAGCAGCTGGGTGTTCTGGGTGAGGGTGTCAAGCATCGTCGGGCTCGACCAGTCGAAATACGGGACGTAACCATCCCCGGAGTCGAGTTTTGCCGTAGCGGTAGCTTCGCCTTTCAGACTCAGTGTGTCCGGGGTCGACAGGCCTGAATTGAGCATCGGCACGAGACCAAGATCTACCGCTGTCTGACTGGCCTTCTTGGACATCAGGAAGTCCAGGAACGCCGCAGCAACGTCGGGATGCTGAGACTTGGCTGAGATCACCATCGCGCCGGGGGCAGCACCGATGCCGACGGTGGAGTTGCCATTCACCTGGGGAAGCTGCATGTAGCCGAACTTGTTCAACTGATCGCCCGACAGGCCCAGGGCTCCGGTGTACTCGAAGCGGAAGACTCCCTTCCCATCGAGGAAATTCGCCAGCGAGGTCTGGTAGTCAAGGCCTTCGAAATTCGGCGACAACCAGCCGTTCTTTCCCCACGTCTGCAGGGTCGTGGCGGCCTTTTCAATACCGGCGGAGCTGGCGTCGACCTTTGACTTTCCGTAAACGAAATCGTTGATGCTCCCCTGCGCCCCAAAAAGCGACTGGAGGCCGAGCAATGCTGCCGTGTTACCGTCCAGACCGCTGTAGCTAAACGGGACTTCGCCGCCTTCCTTGACCTTGGCCGCAGCCGATTCGAGCTCGGCCAGCGTGGCCGGAGCCTTGATGCCGAGTGCTTTCAGCTTGTCGGCGTTGTAGTAAATGCCGATCAATGAAGCTCTGGCGAGTGGCGTGGCGAACCAGGACCCCTCGCCGATTGCCCTGAAGTCCGTGGTGAACTGGTTCTGACGCGCTATGGTCGCCGGGACCTTGTCGCCCCACCCGTACAACTGCGCATAGGCGTCCAGGTTCCGGACAAGGTTTCCCTTGGCCAGTGTGCCCAGCGATGACCAGCCGTTGTTTGCCGAGGCGATATCCGGACCGTTGGGGTCCTGAAGCTGCAGGTTCAACGTACTTGTAAGCTGCCCCCAGTCTTCACGGGTGCGCTCAATAGTGACATTCGGGTATTTGGTTTCGAAATCCGTGATGAGGGTTTGTACCCATTTTTCCTCTGCCGAGCCCCAGAAATCTGACAGTTTCAACGTCACTTTGCCCGCCCCTGCCACATCCGACGACACAGCAGCAGGTGCTGTTGGCCCCCCGCCGCCGGCCCCTGGGACGCAAGCAGTCATGGCGAGAAGAGCCACGGAACCTAGCAGCGCCGCCGCCGCGGTACGCACCTTCTTCGAGAACATAGTCACTCCGTTGTGGTCGTAGGGATTTACCTGCGGCTGATGACAATCAACCGAGCCGTATTGAACGCTACCACCACCGAACCAGTTATACCAGATAAAAACCAGATATCGAAATATTCAGACCAGTTGAGCAATGTGGTACTCTCTGGTTATGACCCTTCCCGCAGCATCAGCCGAGGCGTACGCCGATCTCTCCAACGACCTGGACTCCGGCGTTTACGCCCCGGGCTCCAGACTGCCCGGCGAACGCGACCTCTCCGCAAAGATCGGAGTCAGTCGCGCCACACTCCGCGCAGCACTTGGCGCCCTGGAGAAGGATGGGCGGCTGCGCCGGTCGGCTCAGCGCGGCTGGTTCGTTCCCTCACAAGTGGTCGGGGAGCCACCGAGCACCCTGCAATCATTCACCGAAATGGCACGAGCCCGTGGACTGCGGGCCACTGCACGCGTGCTGCGGCAGGACGTTCGTCCTGCAACACTGGATGAAGCCGAAAAACTCCGAATCGCACCCACATCGCCAGTGATTCAAATCGATCGACTGCGGGGTATGGACGGCACACCGGTTTGCTTCGACGTCGTCGTCCTCCCCGAAAGCCGCGCCGCCGCACTCTCCACGGCAGATCTCACCGACGTATCCCTCTATGAGACGCTGCGCGAGAAATGCGGAATCAACATCCACCGCAGCGCCTACAGCGTCACGGCCGCCATAGCCGACGCAACCCTGGCAAGGCTGCTCGGAACCTCGATCGGCGCTCCGGTGCTCGTCGGAGCCGAGATCGCCTACACGGCAGACGGCACCCCGGTGCTACTCGGCGTAAACAACTATCGCGGAGACGCATACCGTTTCGAAGCCGACCTGTTCCGGCGCGTCTGATGCCACCGAAGCTGCTCGTCCGCGGGACCGGCGCCTAGGGTATCGACGGAGTTCGCCAGCGTCGACAATTCCATGCGTGTGGTCAGGCATGAAACCTACGGACCCGTCGCAGCCATCATGCCGTTGAAACTGAGGGACTCTGACTGACGAAGGACAGCGGCTACGGACTGTCCGCGGAAATCTGGACGACCAATCGTTCCAGAGCACACCGTATGGCGAGAAGGCTGCAGGGGCACCTTCCGATTCGACACCTACCTACCGCATAGCCCGGCGCGCATCTACGCCAGCGAAGTGAAGGACCGCCCGGCCCAGTGCTCGGCGAACTCCCCCCACTCCCCTGCAGCGAGTCCGAGCCCGGGCGCGAGACCTTCCGCCTCTGCCGGGGCCAGATACTTCTGTCCCGTCTTGCGGTCCATGCCCAGCGACATCGCGCCCGCTCTCTGAGCGGCCCGCGTCCCAGTGCAGGTACAGCTCGATCAGATCGATCTCTCGGTTCCACACTCCTGCACGCCAAACCACGGGCCCTATCTCCAACCGGATCATCGGATCCGGGAGCGACAGCCTGACAGGGACGGACGGGGACTGGTCCTCATGCCCGGACTGGTTGACCTGCATAGCGACGTCATCGAGCGCACCGCTCTACCCAGGCCCGGGACGGCAATGCCAAGCGACGTCGCCTTGACCGCCGCCGCCGGCGAGTTGACCGGAGCCGGCATTACCACGGCAAACCACGGGGTGGCGTTCGCCTCCACCCAAGGACGCGCGCGGGACACCGGCCCGCCCGGGCACTGGTCCAGCAACTGCTGGCCCGGAACCGCCTCCTGGGAGACCACCGGCTGGTGCTGCGTCTGGAAGCGCACAGTCCGGCAGGCTGGGACGTGCTGGACCGACTAGCACCAAATGACACCGCGGCCAGCCGGATGATGGTCGCATGGCAGTGCCATCCAGACGTCAGCCCATCAGATAACAGCGACCAGCAGCGACTGGACCGGCTGCCCGTGCTGGCCCGCACCCGCCCCGGACTGCCCGTGCTGGCCCACGATCTCTCCAGTGCCGGCGAGGTGGCCGCAGCATACGCGGCAGGCGCCTCCGTCGCCGAGTTCCCGACCACCCGGGAAGCAGCCGCTGCCGCCCGAAGCCTCGGCCTGCCAGTCGTGACGGGAGCGCCGAACGTCCTGCGCGGCGGATCACACGTGGGCAACGCCTCCGCCCTTGAGCTCGTCGCAGCCGGCATATGCGATACGATCGCCTCGGACTACCTGCCCGCGAGCATGCTGTGCGCACTCCCCCGGCTGGCCGATGCCGTAGGGCTGCCTTCAGCCGCGCGCTTGTTGACAACAGGACCGGCCGACGCCGCCGGACTCACCGACCGCGGACGGATCGCCCCCGGCGCCCGGGCTGACCTGCTGCTTGCTGACCTCTCCGGCACGGTGCCGCCCGTGAGACGGGTCTGACACGCCGAACTGCAAGAATGATCAGCCGTTGGGGCAGCCGTCCACCGCAACGAACGCGTGATGATTGAAGCGGCCCTCTCCACGGCCTCCGCAAGGACCTGGAGTTCCAGCGCGCCGTGGCCGTGGACGAGAACACGTCAACAGCTTCCGACCTGATGGACCGGTTCGCGGCCGACGCTGGCGGCCAAGTACCGGACCAGACTCGTCGCCGCGGGACTCATCGAGTCAGCTGGCAAGACAAATACGGCACCGTTATCGACGAGAGGACAGAGGTTCCCGGGCTGAGTTGGCGAAACTCGGTGTCCGGAAGTCAAAGCCACTCCAGATGTCCTTGACCAGCTCATACCAACGAGCGTCACTGGCCATGGAGGGAAATATTTAGTTCCTTATGCGCCGAAATAGCCTGTTCTGCGATTCGGAAAGATTCCAGTGCAGCCGGGGCACCGCAATAGATAAGAGCCTGCAACAGAACTTCTTGAATTTGGTCTTCTGTCACACCGTTATTCAGCGCTCCACGAACGTGTCCTGCCAATTCGGTGGACCGATTAAGTGCTGTCAACATGGCGACGTTGAGCATACTGCGCGTTTTCAGGTCCAGTCCTGGTCTGCTCCAAATTTCCCCCCAAGCGAACTCCGTAACGAGTTCTTGAACGGGACGGGAGAAATCGCTGGCTTGGTCAAATGCTTGCTGGACGTGCATCTTTCCCATCACCTTCTCCCGAATGGCCATACCGTCGAAGTATTTGTCACTCTTTGCTTCTTGTCCTTCCAAGCTGCCCTCCCGATTGTGCTAGATCTTGTGTTTTCGGTTGTTCACCGTCATCCGGATTTGGGGGTCCGCTAAGGCGAGGAAGATTTAGTCGGTTAGATCGCCCGTGATAGGGCAGCGCACCAAGACCTCGACCTTCCATTGGCAAGGGCCGACGGAAGGTCGAGGTCGTCATGGCTGCTAAACCGAGGGAACGTGGGATCGCCATGGGCGGGCTGATTCGAAAGCAGCAGCAGCCGTAATTACGCTGAGCTCGTCATAGGTCTTGCCGACGATCTGCAGGCCGGTTGGCACCCCAGTTGAGCTGAAACCCGACGGCACCGAGGCAACAGGACATTGGCTGAGCAGGTTGAACGGATAGGTCAGCGACCATTGCACATAGGGATCGACTGGTTTGCGGTTGATTTTGAAGTCCCGATCGTCGTTGGCGTGCTCGGCTTTCAGCGCTGAAGCAGCGACAGTCGGACAGATCAGCACGTCGTACTCCTCGAGAACGGGTCCGAGCTTGTTGTACATCTCGGTCCGCACGTACTGAGTGCGAATGTCTCGCACAGCCGAATGGTTGAGGCCCCGCTCCAGCAGCCCACGAGTGAATGGATCCATTTCGTAGCCCCATCGCGGCAGAAGTTCACCGCAGGCAGCTGCGAACATCGCCTCCCAATGGACCATCCAGGCGTCGTAGGCGGACATGTCCCAGCCCAGGTCGATCTCGTCAACCCGACATCCGAGTTCCCGGAAGGTTTCGACTGCGGCCAGGGTGTTCGCGGCGACCTCATCGTCAACCTCGTAGTAGCCCAGGTCCGGTGAGAAGGCGATCTTCCAGTCGCGCAGCGTGTCAGCGGCGAAGGTCGTGGGCAACGTCTGCTTGGGGCGCACCGTGGAGATGTCGCGGGGGTGCGGACCGGACATGACGTTCTGCATCAATGCCGCGTCCGCGACGCTGCGGGTGAGCGGCCCGAAGTGCAGAAATTCCTCCAAATTAGAGGGAAGAAGCCCAGAAGGGTTGCGCCCGAAAGACGGCTTAAGCCCGAAGATGCCGTTC
Organism: Arthrobacter sp. FW306-1B-F12A; assembly: GCF_058781865.1. Taxonomy (NCBI): domain Bacteria; kingdom Bacillati; phylum Actinomycetota; class Actinomycetes; order Micrococcales; family Micrococcaceae; genus Arthrobacter; species Arthrobacter sp. FW306-1B-F12A. The sequence goes on along the minus strand of NZ_JBYSXD010000021.1, from coordinate 2,872 downwards.
AACGAAGCTGGGATGCGGATTGATCCGCCGCCGTCAGTACCGTCCGCGATCGTCGTCATTCCCGTAGCGACGGCGACACCAGATCCTCCGGAGGACCCACCCGGGCTGCATTCGAGGTTCCAAGGGTTGCGTGTGGTGCCCCACAGGGGCGAGTGGGTGTGACCAGCGTGTCCGAACTCCGGAGTGGTCGTCTGCATGTGCACAATCGCGCCGGCGTCAAGCAGGCGCTGCACGGTAGGCACCGTCACTTCGGCCCGAACTCCTTCGTAGACTCGCGACCCCCAGGTGACGACCTCACCCTCGATCGGGTGCAGGTCTTTGATCGCTGTAGGGATGCCCTCGAGAGGACGGGTCTCTTCGCCCTTGAAGTAGCGCTTCTCGGCGGCCCTCGCCTGCTCCCTCGCTCGTTCGAAGTGGGTGGCTGTCACCGCATTTACCTTCGGATTGACTGCCTCAAAGCGGTCGATCACAGACTCTAGTAGCTCGACGGGCGATAGTTCACGCCGACGGAAAAGATCGATGGCTTCGGTGGCCGTCGTGTAGCAGATCGCGTCGGATCCAGAGATAGCCGTACGCTCTTCTGTGGTAGTCATGTTCTTTCACATTCTCTCGAGAAATCAGTTTCCCGTGCGTTCTGTCGCGCAGCGGAGTTGGAATTGTTCACAGTTGGAAGACCGCTTCGGCATCAAGACCCCGTGACTGGTGCACCCCTCGGCACAGGATGGCCTTGCTATCAGGGTCGGCTTGAGTCGAAGAAGCGGCTGCAGGATGAAGCCGTTCAGACCGGGTCGGTGATCGCCTCAGACGTGTTCACTTCAGAGGTCCCGATCCGTGCAGTCGGGGACCCTGTCAGGGCAGTCCGGGAGCGGGCCTCCTTGAACAGCTCCGATACACGCTCAAGCTCTGCACGGTTGCTCGGCCGAAAGTGGCTGACAGCGACGTAAACGATTAGGTTGACCACGAGTCCCACCAAGCCGGAACCGAACCCTCCGAGCCAAGGCACAGCGCCGCCGACACTGAGGTACGGGATCGTCAGGGCGACCGCGACGGCAATACCCGCGATGAGCCCTGAGACTGCTCCGGTCTTGTTTCCCCGTCGCCAGATAAGCCCGACGAAGATCGGCACAGCCAGCTGAATGATCGCCTGGTAGGAGAGCTGGGCGACGCTTACGAGGTTCGGCTCGTCGTAGATTTGATAGGCCACGATCGCAGCACCGGTAACGGCCACCGCCATTGCACACTTGGCGATGTAGAGTTCCTGTTTGTCGCCAAGTGGGCGGATGACGCCGACGATGTCGTTGGCGAACTGCGTACCTATGGTCTGGACAACACCATCGACAAAGCCCATGCTGGCGGCAAAAACGATCAGCAGGGCGAAGGCAAGCAGCCAGGTGCCGCCGGCGTCCTGGGAGATGGCGAAGAAGGCGGATGCCGGGTCCTTCGCCGCAAGAGGCGACGACGCAGCACAGAGCGCAAAAACCATCAGCAGCACGTAGAACACAAAGCCGATGATCATGGTCTGGAGCGAGCCCTTCTTAACCTCTCGCACGCTCCCGGCGGCATAGATCCGAGTGAAGATCATCGGCCAGCACAGACTGCCGATGATGCCGGCCGCGACTATGCCGAAGTAGTACCAGCCACCGCTCGGAGAACTGAAGTCCGGCAGGCTCAGTTGCGCATCGCTTAGCTGCGCGAGATTTCCGATTCCACCGAAATAGAAGATTATGAGACCCAGGCACAGCACCGCGGAGCCGACATAGGCGACAATCCCCTGGACCATGTCGGTAATGATCAGGCCCCGCATGCCCATCTGGACCGTCCAGAACTGACGGACGACGAGAACGGCGATGCCGATGAGGATCGACTCTGCGATTGAAAGGTGGCCCAGCGACGCCCATTGGATGACTCCTCCCATCGCGATGAGTCCAAGGATCAGCCAGGGCAGGAGGGCCACCACGCTAATGGCGCTGGCTATCAGCTTCAGTGGTTTGCTATTGAAGCGTAACGAGAGCAGGTCGGCCTGGGTGCGCAAGTCGAACTTCTTGCCCATTCTCCAAACGGGGCGAGCGATGAAGTACATCGCAAGCACACCGAGCACTGAATAAACGAGCGCATAGAGCCCGATCACGCCACTTGTTATTGCGAGTCCAACGAAAGCGGTGAACGTCGATCCGGGCCACCACGAGTTCGTGTATGCCATTGAGACGAACCAGCTGGAAAACGAGCGCTCTCCGACTGCGTAATTGCTGAATGAGGAAACGGCGCTGCGGCGCTTCGATGTCTGCAGTACGACGACCAAGAGCAAGAAAAAGGCAATGAGAACGCCGAAGGTGATGATCATCAGTCCAAGCCTCCCCGCCGGCCCTCGGTGACCCACAGCGCGAAGGCGATCACAATTGCCGCGGCCGAAACCAGTATCAAATACCACATCGTCCCTGGTATGGCGGCAATCAGGGCGTGCTGTTTAGATAACGCGATGTACACCGGTGGCACTAAGGCGGTGGCGTAAACTAACGCGAACAGTACGGCGAAGCCGAGGCTTCGCGTGGAGGGGGAATTGCTTTCCGCACTTCCGATGAGAGCGTCGTTGCTCTGATCGTAGTTGAATTGGGGGTTGTTCATACGGCGAGCTTAGGCTCCGCTGCGCCAGCGGAATATCGGTCAACTGACGTATCTTGTGGCCTGCCTCACGTTTTGAGGCAGGAGTTTGGTTGGACGAAACCACCGGCCGTAGCAGCGAAACCGCAGGCGGCTTTCCACCGTAGATCGTAGTTACAGCCTCGGCAGCCTTAACAGGCTCATCGCATTTGAGGGTGTAGCGGGGGTGGGCGCGTCGTTGGCCGGATAGGGGTCGAGGTCTTCCGATGATGGA
>NZ_JBYSXD010000020.1:0-73198 GCF_058781865.1 Arthrobacter sp. FW306-1B-F12A | reverse complement strand
CAAAATCAACCAATTCATAAAAACAAATCGGTATCAACAAACTTGGCACACTATTGAGTTCTCAAACAACAGACACACCCGGCACCACCCACACCCACCAAAGGGCCCAGACTCGCTCCGGAGCAACTTTCCAAACTTACCAGACACGCCCTCTCCGCACAACTCCCGAATCCGGGAACCGCGTCGGACAAAACACCATCCGTGACACCCGGGAACCACACCGGAACGCAAGAAAGCGAACCAAGAATTTGGTTTCCATTTGAAAGGGGGTCGGTCGCAATTTTTCCGCATCAGCGGCGGCGACTCGATCTACTTTACACACCCCAAAGACCCCACGCAAATCACCCCCACAGCACCATCCTGCGCTTCAAAACCCGCTACAACACGGCAATTCCGCGCCCGGTGCCACCTGAGTGAAAGCCTTTAGGGCCGCCAGCCAAAAACATGCCGTGCGTCACAAACAAGCGGCGCGGTGCCGCCACCCAGCCGTGCAGCCACCCAGCCGCGCCGCCACCGAGAGTCAGTGCCCGGCTGCGCCCGCGGTCTTTCGCATCATGGTGGACAGCACTACGGCAACCACCGCAATCAAAGTGGCCGTCAGGAATGCGGCCTGCATCCCGGCAACAAAGCCGGACGCAGCCGAGACCACCGCGAAGATCGAAACCAGGAGCGCAGTCCCCGCGGCACCCGCCACCTGCTGCAGTGTGCTCATGATGGCCGAGCCGTGCGAATAGAGGTGCGGCGGAAGCGGGTTGAGGCCAGTGGTGAACGCCGGCGTGAACAGCAAAGCCAAACCCAGGCTAAGCACTGCGTAAAGGACCACGACCCACCACAGAGGGCTGCTCGCGTTGAGCATTGAGAACTGCCACAGCGTGAGCACCAGCAGGATGGAACCCGTGACAGTCAGTGGAAGCGGGCCTATCCTGTCGAACAACCTGCCGACCACCGGACCGAGCAGGCCCATCGCCAAGCCGCCCGGAAGGAGCGCAAGGCCGGTCTCCATTGGCTGCAGGTGGAGAACGTTTTGCAGGTAGAGCGGTAGCAGGATCACTCCGCCGAACAGGGCCATCATGGCAACCACCATGAGCAGGACCGAGACCGTGAACATGCGGAAGTTGAATGCCCTGAGGTCCAGCAGGGGCGCGTCGGACTTCTGCAATTTGAGCTGGCGGAAGACGAACGCCACCATGCACAGGACTCCGATCACGAGTGCAGCGATCGGAACGGCGGTTGCTCCGGAGTGGCCGCCGATCTGGCTCAGTCCATAGACCAGCCCACCGAAGGCAGGAACGGTCAGGACTACCGAGACGAAGTCCAACCTGACGTTGCCGCGTTCACCGACGTTGGTCAGGAACTTGGCGCCAATGCCCATCGCCAACAAGGCCACCGGCAGTACGAAGACGAACATGAATCGCCACGAGAAGTGGTCGAGGATGATCCCGGAAACCGTGGGACCCAAGGCCGGCGCAACCGAGATGGCAATGGTCACGTTGCCCATCACGGCACCCCGGCGGGACAGAGGCACCAAGGTCAAGATGGTCGTCATCAGCAGCGGCAGCATAATTGCCGTGCCGCCCGCTTGGACGATGCGCGCCAACAAGAGCACTCCAAAACCCGGGGCCAGTGCCGCGAGCAGGGTACCGCCGCTGAACAGTCCGATGGCCAGGAGGAACGCAGCTCGAGTGGTGAGCCTCTGGAGGATGAAGCCGGTGGTGGGGATGACCACGGCCATGGTCAGCATGAATCCAGTGGAGAGCCACTGGACAGTAGGCGCGTCGACATTGAGGTCCGTCATGAGCCGCTGCAAGGCGACGTTCATGATGGTCTCGTTGAGGATCACTACGAAGGTGGCCACAAGGAGCGTGACGATGACGGTGACAGACTCGCGCGACATCCTGTCGCTGGCTTGCTGTGTCCCTGTTTCCGGCATGGGGTTGCCGTGCGCGTCGGATGTGACGTCGGTAGACATGAGGATCCCTCAGCTTTGGGTGCGATGGTTTCCGGCGCTCGTCACCGGTGAAGATTGCAACAGTCTAAGCCTCAACGGCATTCCCGTCAGCAGCTTAATCCAAACGTTTGCGTACTGGCATCCGGAAGTTAAGAGACTTCAGGAACCCAGCGGCAGGTTGTCGATCAACCGCACGGGCCCGACCTTCGCCGCAATGATCGCAAGCCCTTCGCCCCGGAAGGGAGTTTCCTTGCAGTTTTCGGCGAGCGGTTCCAGCGTGCGGGGATCGACGACGTCGAAATAGTCCAGCTTCACGAGGGGCTGCGATTCAACGAGCGCGACGGCGGAGTCCAGCTCGAGCGGCTCGTTCGCCAGGGCACGGGACTCGAGCAGGCGGAGGGCGCGGGACAGCACCAAGGCCGCTTCACGCTCTTGTTCGGAAAGGAAACGATTCCTGCTGGAAAGGGCCAGCCCGTCCGCGTTGCGCACAGTAGGTACGGCCACGATGTCCACCGGAAAGCTGAGATCTGCCACCATCCGCTTCACGAGCGCCAACTGCTGGGCATCTTTCTGGCCGAAGTACGCGCGGTACGCGGCAGCACCGCCGTCGTCGGCTGGACCGCCCGGCAGTCCGTAGTGCAACAGTTTGGCGACCACCGTTAGGGCGCCGTCGAAGTGGCCGGGGCGCGAGGCGCCCTCCCATTTCTCGCCCAGCGGTCCCGAAGTCACCCGGACCAGCGGCTCCCCACCGGGGTAAACCTCTTCTACGGAAGGGGCGAAGACGAGATCCACGCCCTCGGCGTCAAGGAGAGCCATGTCGGCATCAAGCGTGCGCGGGTAGCGTTCGAGGTCCGCGGCCTCGCCGAATTGCAGAGGGTTCACGAAGATGGAGGCCACCACTACGTCGTTCTGTTCGACGGCGGTGCGGGCCAGAGCCGCGTGACCCGTGTGCAGCGCTCCCATCGTCGGGACGAGGCCCTGCGAGCTCCCGCGCTTTTCCGCGAGCAACCGCGCGCTTTCTGCCCGCAATTCCGCTGCAGTGGTCACAAGTTTGATGGCCATTCTCAGTTTCCTTCCTGCGTCCCGGCAGCGTCGTTGCCTGGACGGTCTTCACCGTTGTCCGGCGTACCCGAGGCGTCCAAGGCGTTGTTGATGTCGCCAAGCTGGCCCTCTTTGAGCAGTCCGCGATTGACAGCCCGGCGGGCCGTGGCGCGGGCCATGGCCCGGTAGGCGACGAGGACATCGCCGCCGGCACCGCCGTCGTACTCCTTGAGGGCCTCCGCATGGGCGGCGACGGTTCCCACATCCCCGCGGGCCACGGGCCCGGTCAGTGCAGATTCGCCTGAGGCCAGGGCGTTCTCCAAGGTGGCGCGGAGCAAGGGGCCGAGCATGCGTTCCGGCGCGTCGACGCCGATATCCCGGAGCAATTGGGAGGACTGGGCCACAAGGGTGACCATATGGTTCGAGCTGTGCGCGAGGGCCGCGTGGTAAAGCGTGCGATCGGCCTCGGCAATGGCCACCGGTTCAGCGCCCATCTCCACCACGAGGGCTTGGGCGATGGGCAGCATCGCGGCGTCGGCAGTGACCCCGAACGTGCAGTCCATGAGCCGGGTGAGGTCCAGGCTCATGCCCGTGAACGTCATGGCCGGGTGGAGGGCGAGCGGAATGGCGCCTGCGGCGCGGACCGGTTTCAGTATTCCGACGCCGAAGCGGCCGGACGTGTGCGCCACGAGCTGTCCTGGCTGCCATGCGCCGAGCTTGGCCAGTCCTGACACGAGTTCGCCGAGCGCATCGTCCGGAACGGCAAGGAGCACCAACTCGGACCGCTCCACGATCTCCTGGATTTCGAGGATCGGGACCCCCGGCAGCAGCGACTCCGCCCGCTCCCGGCTCGCCTCCGACACTGCGGAAACCCCGACGACGGCGTGCTCGGCCCCGCGCAGGGCCGCACCCAGTACGGCACCCACCTTGCCGGCGCCAATGATTCCTACGCCGAGTCGTCCTGGCCTAGCCATGGTCGGGTTCCTCCTGGGTTGATGCACGCCGCATGGCAGGCGTGGCGGGCGGGGCCGGCATGGCGGCGGACGGAAGTTGCGCCAACCATTGCTCGGAACTTTGCAGTTTGCGGGCTTTGCGGGCCCGGGCCGCCTGCTGGTCGAACAAGCCGACTGCTTCCTCGGTGGCTGCCTGGATGAGCCGGGGCGCCACCGGTCCCGGAGTCGTATGCAACACGAGGTCGGCGACGCCGAAGAGCCGGGCCAACGGACCTTGGTGGAGGGCGATCGACTGCGTTCGTTGATGCGGGACCATCACCAACTTCCGCCACAAGCGGCCGGAGCGCAGCAGCAGTGCCGTGTCCGTTGAAAGGAAGCCGTTGCGTCGCCAGCCCAACGGGGAAAGAATCCAGGCACGCTTGGGGGTAGTGACAAAGCCGGCGCCTGAATCCAGTCCGGTCAACCCGGCGGTGAACACCCGTTCAGGATCGGCGGTACCAGGATCGGGCAGGACGAGCGAGAGCATCATCATCACTTCAGGCTTCCGGCCGACCGGAAGCAACAGGGTCCGGTGCTCGCCTTCGCTGCGGTGGTGTTCACCGTAGCCGGCAACGTTCACGTGGATCCTGTACCAGCCGAGAATCCGCCACAGCGGCGGCTGCGTGACCTTGAGGGCCTGGATGCGGCCGGGAGGCACGGTTTGGGCCCGGGTGTCCAGGAGCCCGTAGCGCAGGCGGATGCCGTCCGGGGAAACTGCCGCCGTAAAGTTGTAGCCCGTGTTGAACGATCGCCAGTAGGCGGTTCCCAAGCCGAGGATTGCCGGAATCAAGTAGAGGATGAAGGCCCGGGACTCGGTCAGCACTGACACCAACACGGACGCGATGGCGCTGAGCACAATGAAGAGGCTCTGCTCGCTCAGGATGAGCGAACCGACAAGCCGTCCAGGCGGCACGTAGAGCACCACCTGCTCGGGGGCCTCGGGCACGTCGACCGTTTCGCTCCCGTCAGCAATGCCGGCGGCCCGGCCCAGGATCGTGGCACGGAACTGTTTGGCCTGGGCGAGCCTGAGGTAAGAGAGCCGCACGGCCGAATGGCCGGCGTCGGCCACCTCGAACTTCAGCTCCGCGAGCCCGAAAATACGGGCAAGCAGGGGCTGCACGATGTCGATGGCCTGGACCCGGTCAAGCCGCGCCTGGCGCTGCTGCTTGAACAGGAAGCCGGTGTTGACCCTTACGTAGCCTTCGGCAAGCTGGTACCTGGTGAAGTACCAGCTGAGGACGAAAGAACCCAAAGCAAGTAACAGCACGACGCCGCCCCCGGCCAGGAGCCAGAGCGTCCGTTCGTTGAAGTTGTCGCCTATGGTCCCGCGGCCTTGGAGGGCCCGTTCGAAGGTATCGCGGCCGAAGAAATAGACGATCGCCGCCAGTGCCACCCATCCCCGCACGAAGGGCGACGCCGGGTGGACGCGGTGCCAGTCGCCGTCGACGACGGTGTGTTCCTGGGTCACAGCCCGGCCAGCCTCGCTTCGCCGCGGGCCGAAAGCTGCTCGCGCAGCCGTGCGCCTTCAGCGGCGGGAAGTCCGGGAAGGTGGGCGTTGGTTCCGGCTGAAGCGGTGTGGAGTTTGAGGGTGCACAGCCCAAGGACCCGCTCGACAGGTCCAACCGCAACGTCGACGTATTGCATCCGGCCGTAGGGAACCACCATGGTCCGCTGGAAGAAGATGCCGCGGCGGATCAGCAGGTCGTCGTCACGTTCCGCATAGCCGATGGCCCTCACTTGCCTCGGAATCAACACAAGCCGCCACAGGCCAACCAGCAGAAAGGCCGCGGGAACGGCGACGGCGAGCCACAGCGGTGGCCACTTCCACCATCCCAGTTCCACGAAAAGCAAGGGCAAGCTGAACAGGCCGATCGTGATCACGTTGCCAATGGCCCACTCGACAATCCGCACGGTCACGTATTTCCGCGAAACGCGCAGCCACTGGAGGCCAGGAGGATCAATCGCCGCGGTATGCATATTCGCCTTCGCCCTTGGCCTCGCCACGACGTGGATCCCTGACGCCGGGGCCGCCTTCCAGGTCTTCCGGAGGGATTCGGCAGAACCGCTCCACCACGAGGCCCACGATGGCCATGATGAGCCCGCCGCCGCCCATGATGAGCGCGAGCCACAAGATGCCTTGGTCGCTCCGGAAGCTCCAGAGCCGGAGTTGCTCAATCACGATTCCCACATGCCAGCCCAGCAGCACCGCGCCGGCATAGGCGCAGGCCTGGGCCAGGATCAGGGTTCGCGCCGCCAAGATGGGGTTGAGCATGGTCTTTTTCTTGCCGTTGCGCCACCGCAGGACGCGGATGCCCATGATCAAGGTCAGCACGGCGATGAAGCCCATGGTTATCAACGCGGAAGGAGGAAGAACCGGCGTCGCCATGCTGTAGCGCGTAGTGAGCACGGTGGTCAGCCAGCCGATGGCGGCAAGAACGACGGCGATGATCGCCAACAAGAGCGGTCGCATGGCCTTCATGGACTATTCCACCGCTCCCGCGGCAGCGACGCTGCCGGATCCATCGAAACCGTCGAAAGGCCGAAGCCCGGGAAAGTCCTCGGCTTTGGCGGCCAGCTCGGCGACGCTCTCACCGTTGAGCCGCGCAGCAGGGTCCAGGAGGGCCCACGGATAGAGCACGAAGGCCCGCTCCGCAGCCCGCGGATGCGGCAGGGTCAGTGTTTCGTCGTCGCTTCTGAACTCGCCATAGACGATGATGTCCACGTCCAATGTGCGGGGGCCCCAGCGGACCTCGCGGACCCGGTGGTGCATTTGTTCGACGTCGTGGCAGTGTTGCAACAGTTCCAGCGGCGTAAGCGTGGTCTCAATGGCGATCACCATGTTGAGGAAATCCGGTTGCCCCACAGGCCCGCCCACGGCTTTCGTCTGTACCACCGGGGAGACTCCGAGCAGGCGGATTTCCGGGCGGTCAACGAGGTCGGCGACCGCGGTGGAGAGGGTGTCGTTCCGCTCACCCAGGTTGCTGCCCAAGGCCAGGATGGCTTTCGTGAAACGGGAGGTCATGCACGCTCCCTGTGGACACTGACGGTGACGTCACCGAAGGGTACCTCGATGGGGGCCTTGGGTTTGTGGACCGTGACATCGACGGCGGCAACGTTGAAGCCAGCCAGGATCCCCTCGGCGATCCGTACGGCGAGGGCCTCGATCAGGTTGAGGGGTTCGCCCGTAATGAGGGATGTGATGTACTCGGCCACTTCGCCGTAGTGCGCCGTGAACTGCAGGTCATCGGTTTCCGCTGCCTTGCTGAAATCGGTGTACAGCACCGCGTCGACGACGAACGGCTGTCCGTCCCGGCGCTCGAAGTCGAAGACGCCGTGATGCCCGACGGCGGTCACGCCGGTCAGTGTGATCCTGTCCAAACCGGTTCCTCCCCCTTTGTCCACGAAGCTTAGTGTCTGATGCGTGCGGCAACCTTGACGGCGTCAAGGCTGGGGCCGACGTCGTGGACGCGCACGGCCCAGGCGCCGTTCGCGGCACTGATAGCCGTGATGGCAGCGGTTGCATGATCGCGCTCCTCCGGTGCCGCCGCCTTGCCGGCCACCGTCAGGAGCGTCCCGAGGAAACGCTTGCGGGAAGCTCCAATCAGGACCTTGTGGCCAAGTTCATCCAGCTTGCCGATGTACTTGAGGAGTTGCCAGTTCTGGTCCTCGTCCTTGGAGAAGCCCAGGCCTGGATCCACAATGATTTGCTCCGGTGTGACGCCTGCCGCGTAGAGCTTGTCGCGGACGCCCTTGAGCTCTTCGATGACTTCCTCAACCACATTGCCGTAGTCGGCAAGGCTGTTCATGGTCTCGGCGTCGCCCCGGCGATGGGTCAGGACATAGGGCACTTTGGTGCGTGCAACGAGTTCGGCCATCTCAGGTTCGAGGCTCAGCCCTGAGACATCGTTGATGATCGCGGCTCCTGCCTCCACGGCCGCGGCGGCCGTCGACGCATGCGTCGTGTCGATGCTGACGAGCGCTCCCGCCTTCACGAGTGCCTGAATCACCGGCAAGACCCGGCGCTGTTCTTCTTCCGGGGAGACGGGCTCTGCGCCCGGGCGGGTCGATTCGCCGCCGACGTCGATGATGTCCGCTCCCGCGTACAACATGCGCAATGCGTGGGCGATGGCGGTGTCCGCCGTCGGGTGCTTTCCGCCGTCGCTGAATGAATCCGGCGTGACGTTCAGAATTCCCATGACGAGCGTGCGGTCGGCCGGCAGGTCCGCGAAGCGGGCAGCTGGCCGGGGTTTGCGGAGAATGGGCAGGGGGCTGGTAGCCGGGCCCGTTCCTGGTGCTGCTGCGAGGGAATCCATGGTCTTTGTTACCTTCCGAGTATGAGGCTCATGGCTTCGGCGCGGGTGGCCGGGTCATGAAGTTGCCCGCGCACTGCGCTGGTGACGGTCTTGGCGCCGGGCTTGCGGATGCCACGCATGGACATGCACATGTGTTCGCATTCGACGACGACGATCGCGCCCCTGGGCTTGAGGTGGGTCACGAGCGCTTCGACGATCTGGGTGGTCAGGCGTTCCTGCACTTGGGGGCGGCGGGCATAAATGTCGACGAGGCGGGCCAGCTTGCTCAGCCCCGTCACTTTGCCGTCGTGGGAAGGGATGTATCCAACGTGCGCGACGCCGTGGAACGGCACCAAATGGTGCTCGCACGTGGAATAGAACGGGATGTCCTTGACCAGCACGAGTTCCTCATGGTCGAGGTCGAACGTGGTGGACAGGACATGTTCGGGATCCTGGTGCAGGCCCGCGAACACCTCGGCGTAAGCCTTGGCTACGCGCTTCGGCGTATCCACCAGTCCGCCACGGTCCGGGTCCTCGCCCACCGCAATGAGGATCTCGCGGACGGCCGCCTCGATGCGGGGGCGGTCGACCTTATATGAGTGGTGGCCGTGGCCGTGGCCACCTGATTTTCCCCCGGAGGCGTCGCCAAAGTCGTCACTGGCGGCACCGCTGAAGTCGTCGTCGTCGATGTGAGTCACAGCAGAAAGCTTAGCCTTGATGCGAAACGTCGGTGCCCGCGTCAGGTCCTTGACCAGTGAATGACTCCTGGCTGCCGACTCCCTGCGGGTGCGGGGGCTGGGCGTCCAAAGGCTCTTCGAGACGAGCTGCCTTGGCTTGTTCCTGGGCTTCGCGCTCGGCCTTCTCCGCACGGGATTCCACCGGAGGGATGGTCTGGACCGGACGGGACTCCTTGGAGAGCCATACCTCGCGGAAATCACGCTTGCGGATGTCGCGGAAGATGTGGGCGATCTCGGCCTGGTTCAGCGTTTCGCGCTCAAGCAGCTCAAGGGCCAACTGGTCCAGGACGTCGCGGTTCTCGGTCAGGATGGCATAGGCCTCGTCGTGGGCCTGATCGATCAGGCGGCGCACTTCCTCGTCAACGATGTACGCCACCGAGTCCGAGTAGTTGCGTTCCTGTGCCATGTCCCGGCCGAGGAACGGCTCGCCGCCGCCGGCGCCAAGCTTCACGGCGCCGATGCGCTCGCTCATGCCGAACTGGGTGACCATCTTGCGCGCAGTTCCAGTGGCCTTTTCGATATCGTTCGAGGCGCCCGTGGAGGGGTCGTGGAAGACGATTTCCTCTGCAACGCGGCCACCCATGGCATAGGCCATCTGGTCGAGGAGTTCGTTGCGCGTGATCGAATATTTGTCGTCCTCGGGAACGACCATCGTGTAGCCGAGTGCGCGGCCTCGGGGCAGGATGGTGATCTTCGTGACAGGGGCTGAATTGCGCAATGCCGCTGCCACCAGGGCGTGGCCGCCCTCGTGGTAGGCGGTGATCTTCCGCTCCATTTCCTTCATGACGCGGCTGCGCTTCTGCGGGCCGGCCATGACGCGGTCGATTGCCTCGTCCAGGGCGCGGTCGTCAATCAGGTTGGCATTGGACCTGGCCGTCAGGAGTGCGGCCTCGTTGAGCACGTTGGCAAGGTCGGCACCCGTGTAGCCCGGGGTCTTCTTCGCGACGCCTTTGAGGTCGACGCCGTGGGCCATCGGCTTGCCCTTGGCGTGGACATTCAGGATCTGTTCACGACCAATCAGGTCCGGTGCCTCAACAGTGATCTGGCGATCGAAGCGGCCCGGACGGAGCAGGGCAGGGTCCAGGACGTCCGGACGGTTGGTTGCCGCGATCAGGATGACGTTGGTCTTGACGTCGAAGCCGTCCATTTCGACGAGGAGCTGGTTAAGGGTCTGCTCGCGCTCGTCGTTGCCGCCGCCGATGCCGGCGCCACGGTGACGTCCGACGGCGTCGATCTCGTCAACGAAAATGATGGCGGGCGCATTGGACTTGGCTTGCTCGAAAAGGTCGCGGACGCGCGAAGCACCGACGCCTACGAACATTTCGACGAAGTCCGAGCCCGAGATGGAGAAGAACGGGACGCCGGCCTCGCCTGCGACGGCGCGGGCCAGGAGGGTCTTGCCGGTGCCCGGAGGGCCGTACAACAGCACGCCCTTGGGGATCTTCGCGCCGACGGCCTGGAACTTCGCCGGTTCTGCGAGGAATTCCTTGATCTCCTGGAGCTCTTCGACGGCTTCGTCCGCACCGGCAACGTCAGAGAAGGTAACCTGCGGCATGTCCTTGTTGACCAGCTTGGCCTTCGACTTTCCGAACTGCATCACCTTGGAACCGCCGCCTTGCATGCGGGAGAGCAGGAACCAGAAAAGCACACCCAGCAGGAGGACGGGGATGAGCAGGGAGAACAGCCCGGAGAACCAGTTGTTCTCGACGGGCTGGTCCGTGAAGCCCCCGGATGGCTGGGCGTTGGTGACGGCCTTGACGACATCCCCGGCTCGCGCGGTGACGTAGAAGAACTGGACGTTCTTGCCTTTGTCCTGGCCATCGATGACGAGGTTGTCTTTCAGCGTCAGGTCAACGCGGTTCTCGGCATCGTAGATTTTGGCCTGGTCCACCTTGCCGCTCTGCGAGAGGATCGCGAGGCCCTTGTCGGTGTCGATACGGGTGGATCCGCCGGGGGCAAGGGTTGCAAATGCCACCAGGAGCAAGCCGACTACGACAACAATCCAGATGCCCGGGCCCTTGAAGAAACTCTTAGCTTTCATCTGTTCGGGGGCTCCGCCCCGTCCCTCCTGGTAGTGCTGCACGGCGCAGCTTCTGCGCGCGTGTGGTGCTGCGTCAGTTTCTAGCTTTACACCGTTCGGAGTGATTCACGCACAGTGAGAGGCAAAAGTTCCCTCTAGGCGTACATGAACACGGAATTCCGGAAGTTCCCGGGGGAAATCCACCGTTCTTTCAGGATCCCCGCGCAGCGGGTCGAACGCAATCGTCGAACGGTTGCAACTACTGCACGGTACAGGCCGGGTTGGCGCCCGCCAGTCCCATGGATGCGTTTGCCGTGGCCAAGGAGGAGACCCACCCCGAGCCGTCCTTCGTCTGCAGATAGACACCGTAGGAGCCCCCCAGCAAACCGCCGAGCACGCCCGACTTGAATTGCGTCGTGTACACGCCTCCGACAGGGCCCGTCGTGGAGAGGTTGGTTCCCAGCACCACGCCTGTCAGATTCGGGAGAAGTCCCCCGTTGGCTACGTAGTAGTTCACGTTGGCGGGCGCCGCATACGCGGTTCCCGCCGGGAATCGCCAGTTGACGGTGATCACGGGGCTGGTCCCGGCGACCCCGGGGCTGAGCGTACACGGGCCGATCATGACCGGCGGGGGAATCGTGAGCGCGTTCAATGTACCGGAGCCAACTTCGGAGGCGGACCAGCTCGCGTCCGTGGTCCCCGTTCCGCCCGGGACCACAAACAGTGCGGCCGCGACCCCGGCCACCGTGAGCAGCGATCGCAGGCGATGCGACTTCGAAGGTGTTGCCATCAGTCCCCACCCGGATCACGGGCGGGCGCGATTCCGTCGGCAGCCGCACGGGCGCCGGCGAGCTTGGACGCGAGAGCCCCGGCCAGGACAGTCCCAAGGCCCAGAAGGGCAAAGATGCCCAGGCGGAAGCCGGTATCCGCGAGAGCGGTGCCGGGAAAGTCGTGCGGCCCGGCTGGCTCGCCGGCGGCGTCCACCCTGGCCGTAATTCTGGTTGAAAGCCCTTGCACGCTGTTACCCGCCGACGGCGAAAGCGTCACCTCAAGCAGCAGTTCGACGCCGGCCGGAATTCCGCCGTCGGGATTTGCAAGACTGGTCGCACCACCCAAGGAGGAAAGCGTCGTTGTCGGGATGACGGTGTTTTCACCGGACCGGCAGACCTCCGCCGCCCAGGCGGTGGTGCAGCTGCGGACACCTACCGTGACGACTCGTGCCGACTCATCCGATGCGGCAAGCTCCATAAGTGGGCCGTCCGCAAGCAGCCGCATCCTCAAATCGTGCAGGGTCACGGCCCTGGCAGTCACCCCGATACTCCATCGGCTGGTAGATCCGGGCGCAAGGACGGCCGGCGGATTGCTCCCCCCGTGTGTCAGGATCAGGTCCGGCCCGTCTGTCGCCGCCGACGCCGGAGCGGAGCAGAGCAGACCCAGCGATACCAAGGCGACCGTCGCCGCGTAACGCCTGAGGCTCCCGTGTCCGATCATCGCCTCGCCTTGATTCGGGCCCGCGGGGCCCTCTCGGGGCGGGGCCACAGCGCCCAGGTCACCAACGCGGACACGGCAACCGTAGTGCCGCCAAGCACCCAGGGGCTCGATGCTCCCGCAACAACGTAGGCAATACCCGGCACCGAATAGAGCACCGTGCGGACTTTGGAGACGGTGTACGGTGCGGGATCCTCCACGGGATTGGCGTCGCCTTTGAGCGTGAGGACGGCCGTGGCGCCGTCGACCATCCGGGAGGATGTGACCCGGTGGGTGACGGGCAATTGTCCCGGCCGGTCCACGGTGACAACGTCGCCTGTCCGCACTTCCGACGCCGGGACCTCGCGGACTATGGCCAAGGATCCAGCAGGGATCCCGGGAGACATCGAGCCGGTCTTGAACATGATGAGCGTGATGTGGAAAAAGACGGCGGCCAACGTCAGGAGGATGCAGATGGCGCCGCCGATCGCCGCGAGGTTAAGCAACGTCTCGCGCACGACGTCGGCGAGGCGCCTGCGGTTGTCGGCCGTCCGTCGTCGGGACCCCACCGGCTCAAGCACCGTCCTCATGAGTCGGACGTTCCCTTGATTTCCCAGGTTGCCGTCACGCTGGCCCCCTGCAGGGAGTTGTCCGCGGAGGCAAGCATCGTGACCTCGAAGCACATCTGGGTGGGGCTCAGCGAGTTCGCAGCCACCGCTGTGGCGGCACCGGCCGTGGTGAGTGGCACCGTCGACGCCGAGGTCCCGACAAGGTAGCTCGCCCCGGCCGTGAACTGGCTCGAGTCGCACGATCCGGACGAGTACCTGACCACGCGATAGGCCAGGGCAGCGGCCAGGGCGGCGTTGTTGTTGCTGGCTCCTTGGAGCGTCAAGGTTCCGGAAAGCGACCCCGCAGTAGTCCGGATCCAGATGGGAGCGTAGTTGACGGTGCTTGGTGACATTCCTGCAGCACTGAATGCCATGGTGGCAGCGGATCCCGACGTGGGATGTGCCAGCCATGCACCTCCTGAGTTGACGGAGGATTCGATCTGGAACGAGCTGGCGGTGAATGTTCCTGCCGCGAACTCGGAATCGTTCCAGGCAGCGAGGGTCAGCGTGCATCCGGCACCGAGGACAAGGCCCCCGGCCAAGATGGCGCGCACACGGAGGAAGCGCTGGCGGCCCCGCTCAGGCCGACGAGTCGCCCTGCGTCCGGTCATCGCGGCTGGTCAGGAGGTGGATGCCGCAGCGAACTGCCACGTGGCCGTGCCGTTTTGCCCTTGGACCAAGCCGGCGGCCGCAGTCACTTTGAAGCAGAGGAAGACCGCGTCACCGGGATCGCTCGCGGGGCTGCCGGGGCTGAGGGTGAACGTGACTCCGCTCAGCGCTCCATTGAGAGCGGTACCCGCCTGCACCAATTCGGTTCCCGTGGTGCTGCTGGAGCATCCGAAGGACGTGGGCTGGACAAGTTCATAACTCAGGTTCGCGACCGACCCGGTGGCGGTGGCTGTATTCACCGTGACAGTGGAGCCTGTAGTGGTGTTGGCCGCCAGCCGCACCGCGAAGGGCGCGTAGACTGTGTCCCCCGGTGCCAGATTGGTCGGGTTGAGGGTGAATGGCAGGGTGGCGCCAGGGGAGGCAGCGTGGTCCGTGTACGACGCGCCGTCTGTGCTTCCTTGAAGATTGAAAGTGCCCGCCGTGAATGTTCCGGTGGCGAACTCGGAATCGTTCCACGCGGCCAACACAACCGCCGCGCCGACCCCCAGGACCAATCCGCCGGCCAAAAGCGCCCGCATCTTTCCGCGCTTTGACATTGAAACTGAACTCGTACTCAAAATGCCCCCCACAGGTCAAGTCAAACGACTAATGAGCTGAACGCTAACACGCAAATCCCCCATTATCGGCAGCCCTCTCCTAATGAGTTAAAAAGAGAAGTCGGCCTCCCAATGGGACGGCCGACTTCTCTCGCTTTCATTTGCGTCTAGGACGCGAAATGAAAGGCTATTCGTAAACGTGCGGGGCGAGGGTTCCCACAAAGTCCAGGTTGCGGTATTTCTCGGCGTAATCGAGACCGTATCCGACGACGAATTCGTTGGGAATGTCATAGCCGACGTACTTGACGTCGATCTCGACCTTGGCGGCCGTGGGCTTGCGGAAAGCGGTGCAGATTTCCACCGAGGCGGTGCCTCGCGATTCGAGGTTGGTCTTGAGCCAGGAGAGGGTCAGGCCGGAATCGATAATGTCTTCGACAATCAGGACATCCTTGCCCATGAGGTCGGTATCAAGGTCCTTGAGGATGCGCACGACGCCGGACGACTGGGTACCGGAGCCGTACGAGGACACCGCCATCCAGTCCATGCTGACGTGGCTGTGCAGCGCACGCGCGAGGTCAGCCATGACCATGACGGCACCCTTGAGCACGCCGACGATCAGCAGCTCGCGGCCCTCGTAGTCCTTGTCAATCTGTGCAGCAAGTTCGGCGATCCGTTGCTGGATCTGCTCCTTGGTGTAGAGAACGTGTTTGAGGTCTGCCTGGACGTCGTTTGAATCCACCAATGGCTCCTGTGTTGATGCGTGGGTGCGGCTACTGTTGGGGCGATCTTTGATGCCGGAATACTAGCTTCCCACAGCCGCCGCCTTCGCGGGGAACGGCAGTTCCTCCGGCTGCGGCCTCCCGCTCCAATTCGCTCAGGGATACGCGGTACACGCTGACGCTACCGGGAAGCTGCACGGGGCCCGCGGATCCCTGGCGACGCAGCAAGCCTTCGGCGGCCTGAAGCCGCCCGTAGCCGGGCTGTTGGCCCCCGACGTCGGCCGCCGCCTTGGCGATCACCCGGAACCTCAGCGCGGGGGACAATTCCCTCAAGCGGTCTTCCGGGAGCCAGACCCCGTCGTCGCTCCGGTTCACGAGGCCCGCATAGCTCTCAGCGGCAAGGTGCTCCAGGAAGTCGGCATCCTGTTGCAGGATCGCGGCGGTGCGGGCGAGTGATTCGGCCACGCCGGGCCCCAGCTTGTCCTCAAGCAAGGGCATCACCTCAACCCTGGTCCGCGAGCGGGCGAAGGCGGGGTCAGCGTTACTGGGATCGTGCCAGGTTTCGAGTTCCTCGACCTCGCAGATTTCGAGCGTTTCGGCGCGGCGAAGCCCGAGGAAGGGACGAAGGAGCTTGCCGCGGGCGGGCCGCATCCCGGCGAGGGAACGCGTTCCCGAGCCCCGGGCCAGGCCCAGCAGCACCTGTTCGGCCTGGTCGTCCAGCGTGTGCCCGAGCAGGATTGCTCCGCAATCAAGTTCGGTGGCGGCCGCTTCGAGGGCCGCGTGCCGGGCGTCCCGGGCTGCCGCCTCGGGACCGAACCCGGTAGCTGCCACTTCCACGGTCCGCAGCTGGACGGGCGAGAGTCCCAGCCCTTCAAGGATCGCCACGGTCCGTGCCGCGACCTCAGCCGAGCCTTCCTGCAGTTGATGGTCAACCACGACGGCGGCTACGCTCACGGGGCGGCCGTGAACGTGGCCACGCCGGGCAAAATAGGCTGCCACTGAGGCAAGCGCCAAGGAATCCGGCCCCCCGCTGCAAGCCACCAGGATTCGCTCGGGGTAGCCCGCGGAGGCCAGCGCGTCCTGCAACATATTCCGTGCTTTGCCGACGACCGGCGCCAAACGCCCGGGACGCCGTCGTCCACTGCTTGGAGCGCTTTCAGTGCTTGGCGGGTTTCTACTGCTTCCGCCCTGGCCCGATGTGGTGCCTGCGGTCACAGCCCCATCCGCTCAAGCCACAGCTTGGAGTCGTGGATCTCGGTCTCCGTAGGCAGTTTGTCGGCCGATTCCCAGACCCGGTTGAGGCCCTCCATGCCCGCCACCGCAACCACTTCGCGGACAAACTTGGCTCCGTCGCTGTACTGGCGCATCTTGGCATCCAGGCCGAGGATGTTGCGGATGAACTTCTCGATCACGCCCCGGTCCTTGCCCCGTGCGTTGAAGCGCTGCCTGATGGTCTTCACTGAAGGGACAAGGGTGGAATCGACGGCGTCCATCACCACGTTGGCGTGGCCTTCAAGCAAGCTCATGACAGCTGTGAGATGCGAGAGCGAGGCCTTTTCCTCAGGGTTCTGGAGCAGGTCCAAGATGGCCCCGCGGCCGGGTGTGGCGCCGGTGGAGCGATCGCGCAGGGAGCGCGCGGCGGCAGTAGCGCGATCCATGATGGAGTCCACATTGCCGATGAGATTGGCGCTGAGGCGCTCGATTTCCTCGAGCATGTGGGTCCGGAGCCAGGGAGCCGCGGCGAACTGCACCCGGTGGGTCTGCTCGTGAAGGCAGACCCAGAGCCGGAAATCGTCTGGATCGACGTTGAGCTCGCGCTCCACGGAGATGATGTTCGGAGCCACCAGCAGGAGCCGGCCCGCAGGCGGTGCTTTCGAGTCCGGGGCGAGCGCGGCGAAGGGATCGTATTGGCCCAGGACTTTGCTCGACAAGAAGGCAAGCACAGCCCCGAGCTGGCTGCCGGTGATGGCGCCGCTCGCGGCCGCCGCTGCCGGTGTCATCGCCGGACCCCGCCGGGAATCCAGCATTTGTTTAAGGGCCGGCTGGAGCATCACCGCAAAACTCTGGGTATTGGCCTTCGCCCACGACGCCCGGTCAACTACTAGCACATGGGAATCGCGGAGATCGCGTGCGGCTTCCAAACCGGTGATGTCATGCACATGCGGTACCGAGATATCCGCACTGAAGCGCAGGCTGTCCACGGCTTTGCCGATCTGGGCCGGACTCAGTACGGGACCGGGGGGAGCGAGCCGGGCGGCCGTGGAGGCGGCCAGCTCCCAGTTGATGAGGGACTGGGCTTGCTGCTGAGACTCCATACGAACCATCAGAACACAACAGTCTGAATCTGCACCCTTAAGTTCGCTCAGCGGCGAACGCCTGGCAGCGGCAAAGGTCAGCCGGCGCGGCAACCGCATGACGCGAGGGCCGTCGCGGACCTGTCCAGCGCCACTTTGTTCCCCGCCGCGCCCGGCGTCAGCCCGTTGCCGATAAAGGAAAAGACCAGGAGGCGGCCGTTCGCGTCAACCACATAGCCGCTCAGAGCGATCACCGAATTCAAGGTGCCGGTCTTGGCCCGCACCAATCCAGCCCCTCGGGAGGTGGTGGCGTCTGCGTAGCGGTCGCCGAGCGTCCCGGTCAGCCCGGCAACGGGGAACCCGGCGAGGGCGGCACGGAGGCGAGTGTCCGGTCCGGAGGTAATCGCCCGCACCACATCCGCGAACTGCCGCGCGGACACCTGGTTGCCCAAGGCAAGGCCGGACACGTCCGCCAAGTGCATGGAGTCCGTCGCGATCCCCAGTTCCGCCACCTGGGCGCTCACGGCCGCCGTCGCGCCGTCGTTGGATCCCGGCTTTCCAGTGGACAGCGCGGCCATCCGGCCGAATACCTCGGCGAGGTAGTTGTCCGAGGTTTCCAGCATCAAGTCCACCTGCTCGCGGACGGTCGCAGAAGCCACGCTGGCAAGGACGTCCTGCTTCCCTGCCGGGGCGGCGGCGCGTTCCACACCGGGGACCACCGTGAATCCGGCAGCGGCGCCCGCGGCTTGGAGTTTCCCGGCGAAAGCCTCGGCGGCGGTGAGCGCGGCGTCCTGCGGACGCGGACCGGTGGTTGCCCCCGGGCTTGTCCGGGCCGAGTTCAGGGCGAGCGGAAAGATCGGCGCGGTTTCACCGGCAGCGACGTCGTCGAGGCTCCACGCCGGATTCAAAGCCGGACCGGTGAACAGTCCATCGTCCAACTGGACTGTGACCGGACCCTTCACACCGCGATCCTGAAGCGCTTTCGCCGCATCTGCCGCGAGAGTCTCCAGGCCGGCATGGCCAAGCACTTCGCTTGGCTGGGACGGGCCGTCGCCGAGCAGGACGTCTCCCCCGGCGCTCAAGATGATCGTCGACGGCGAAGGTCCCGTCAGGACCCGCGTGTTGAAGCGGGTCTCCGGGCCGATCGCCCGCAGCGCCGCGACCGCCGTCAGCAGCTTCATGTTGGACGCCGGCACCCGGTTCTTCGCGCCGTCGCGATCGTAAAGCGGAAGTCCGGTCAACGCATCTTCAACGACGCCGGTGAAGTCTCCCCCGCCGTCGGGCGTCAGGAGGGCGTTGAGCTGGCTGGTGACATCGGCCGGCAGCGGGACCGGGGCGGAAGCGTCCAAGGGCGCAACGATCTGGGTGCGGCTCAGTTGCTTGGGGACCTGTTGCCAGGCCGGCACCTGGGGCGCGGGCGCAGCGGCTACCCCGAAGAAGCCGGGTGCGACTCCGAGGCCCATCGGCACGGCCAAGGCCGCGATGACCGCGGCCAACAAAACCAGTGGCAGAAAGCCGACGACACCCTTCGGTTCCGGCCTCGCGGGCGTCCCGGGTCTGGGCTTCCGGGGCCTGAGAACGGGATTTTCCTGCTGTTCCGGAGACTGGTTGTCAGCCCCCGCCTCGTTAACGCCCTTCATGCAGCTTTAGTCCTCAAAGTCTTGAATGTCCCCACCGTTTCAAGAAACTTGGGCCTCTCGCTATATCCTCAATAGTAGTCGGCGGCGTCGGCTGCTCTGTTGCCGCGCCCATGCCAATACCGTCAAGGAGCATTCCATGAAGCACGACGTCACGATCGAGATCCCCAAGGGGTCGCGCGTCAAGTACGAAGTTGACCACGAGACCGGCCGCGTCCGCCTGGACCGCGTCCTGTTCACCTCCATGCAGTACCCCACGCACTACGGGTTCTTCGAGAACACCCTTGGCGAGGATGGCGACCCGCTGGACGCACTGGTCCTCCTGCAGGACTTCGACCTTTACCCCGGCGTCATCGTTGAATCCCGCCCCATCGGCGTTTTCAACATGACCGACGACGGCGGCGGAGACGCAAAGGTCCTCTGCGTTCCGGCCGACCCGCGCTTCGACCACATCCAGGAAATCTCCGATGTCAGCGAATTCCTGATCAAGGAAATCGAGCACTTCTTCACCCGTTACAAGGACCTTGAGCCGGGTAAGTGGGTCAAGGCTGAAGGCTGGGCCGACCGCGCCGCCGCCGTCGTTAATGGGTGGGTACCCGACACGGAACGGATCGGCCCACAATCGCCGGGCACCCGCCGTCGTAACGAGAAGTTGGCTCTGGATTAACCGCTTGAAAGTCAGCTACCTGCCGGTAATGTTTGATCCACAATGTTCACCCTGACCATCAACCAACGCGACAGCCGCGGCGACGGAGACCTCGTACCGCAGCTGCTCAAAGACCTGCGCCACGTCCCGGCGTGCTTGGACTTTGACCGCTCGGTGGAGGACGAAGTCCAGGGCATCGTGGAATTCCCCCATCAGGCCGTGGATTCAGCGCTCATCGCCTTGAGGAGCGGACAGTGGTACGTGGGAATCGGCGTGGGACCGGTCAACGAACCCCTGCCGCAGCAAATCAAAGACGCCTCCGGACACGGCTTGGTCTACGCACGCCGCGCCGTGGACCGTTTGCGGAACGGCAAAGAGCGGGTCCCTGTGGCAGTCGAGGGGCCGATCGCTGCCCTCGCTGCCGAATCGGAGGCCGTGCTGCGGCTCCTGGGGCACATCGTGCAGCATCGGAGCGTTGCCGAGTGGCGCGTCCTGGACCTGCTGACGCCCGGCGTGCGTGGGCAGCAGAAGGCCGTGGCCCAGGAACTGGGGATCAGCACCCAAGCCGTGAGCAAGGCCCTGGCACGCGCCCAATGGGTAGAGGAGCACGCCGCCCGGCCGGCCGCGGCGCGCTTGCTGCAGTTGATCCTCGACGTTTACTGATTGCGTCAGCCCGCGTTCATCCATATTGTCCTCGACACGTCCGTTCTTCCCGGCCTACCTTGAGTCCATGATCTCCAAGCCAAAGCTTGGGCGGCTTCTTCCCGCTCTCAGGCAGGCCGTCACAGGCCACCGACTCCTGTTTGCCGCAAAGACGGCCGTCGCGGCGGGGGTGGCTTGGTACCTCGCGCCGCTCATGCCTGGGACAGCCGCCGCCTATCCCTATTACGCTCCCTTGGGCGTCCTGGTCAGCATGCACCCCACTGTTGCGGCTTCCGCCAAGCATGGGCTGCAAAGCCTGCTGGGACTCGGATTGGGCATTGCCATGGCCTTCGCCGTGACCACGGTCACCACCCCGAACGCGCTGGCGGTGGCCGTCGTCGTCGGCCTGGGCGTGGTTATCGGCGGCCTGCCAAGGCTTGGAAGCGCCTCCGAATGGGTTCCCATGGCGGCGCTGTTCGTGCTGGTCCTGGGTTATTCGAATGCGCAGGGATTCTCTTTCGCGTACGTCCTGCAAATGGCTATGGGCGTGGCCGTCGGATTCGCGGTGAACTGGCTGGTCTTCCCTCCCCTTCATCTTGAAGGCATCGATCCCGCCATCGACGGACACCAACGGGCATTGTCCAAGCAACTCAAGGACATGGCCAGCGCCATGACGGAATCCTGGCCACCGGACCATGAGGAATGGGCGAGCCGCAGCGGCGAGCTCGCACGTACCGCGACCGACGTGCGGGCAGCTGTCCAAGCGGCGAAGTTGAGCGCAAAAGCGAACCCGCGGTCCCGCCGTCGAGCCCGCCGGCTGCCCGCCGACCTGGCCGGTTTGCGAACGCTGGAACGGCTGACCTTTCACGTCCAGGACATCACGGACGTCCTGGCAAGCGTCATCTGGGAAGAGGACGCGGGAACGGTCATTCCGGAGGGTGTCCCGCCAAACCTGGCTGAGGCGCTCGACGACGTAGCAACAGCGATCCGGCAATGGAGGCACGGAGATTCCGGAGACTTCCGGGATGCCCTGGACGAAGCCCGGGACAGTGTGGCAGCACTAAGTGACACCGTTACGGAAGCAGCCGCCGGCCAGGAGTCCGTGAACGCCACCGCATCGGTCGCCATGAGCCTCCGCCGGATCATCACTGTGGTCTCCGACGACGCCTGAGCTAGCGATGGGGTGAACTGGCGTAGCCCCGCAGCGCGGGGCTACTTCAGTTGCGCAGGTTCAGTTGAGCAGGGCTATTACAGCAGGCGACGCAGGATGAGGGCCGCGCCGTCGTCGTACACCGAAGCGGTGACCTCGTCCGCGACGGCGATGACTTCCTCAGGCGCCTGGCCCATGGCGACACCGCGCCCGGCCCAGCTGAGCATTTCGATATCATTGCGGCCGTCCCCCACTGCCACCGTGTGGCGCGGGTGCGTGCCAAGCCGCCGGCGCAACTGCTCCAAAGCGCTGGCCTTGGTGACCCCGGCGGCGGCGATATCCAGCCAGGCCGTCCAGCCCACCGAATAGGTGACCCCGGACAGCCCGATCTTGCGAATGGCTGTGGAAAATTCTTCGGCCGTGTTTTCGCTGCTGAACACCACGACACGCACCGCAGTGGCATCGAGCATGGTCTGGAAATCGACGCCGATGGCCTCAACGCCGAAGCTGGCGTCCTGGAACCGCTCCGTGGAGAGGAAGTTCCCGTCCTCGTCCTCAAGCGCGTATTTGGCGGACGGAAGCTGCTCGCGAAGAGCCATCAACGCCGGGGCGGGATCGAACGTGGCCTTGTGAATGATCTCGTAGCCTGCGTCCAGCTGGGGGTCGAGCCGCAATGTGACACCGCCGTTGCAGCACACGGCATATCCCCGTTCCAGCCCTATCTGCTCAATGATGGGCAACGTGGCGTTCAACGAACGGCCCGTGGCGATCAGGACGTCGTGGCCGTGGGCTACAACCGCCCTTGCGGCGTCGCGGACACCAGGCGACATGTGGCCATCGTGATCCACGAGGGTTCCGTCGACGTCCAACGCCACCATGAGTTTGTGATTCACATTCCGCTGGTCATCGATGCCAGCGACTGAGGTACCAGTCAAAATAGTCATGCCTCCAGTGAAGCAGACCCCACCCACGCCAGCTAGGACGCAGGCCACAGCAAGGGATTAACACGCGGTGAATACTCCCACGTTGTCCACAGTGTGAATATTAACTTGAGGCCTTGCCGCGAGGCCGTAGTCCGGCGCGCAGGAGCTTCTGCCGAAGACGGCCCGGCTGTACGACTCCCCCACTGATTCGGCCTTCGTGTGGGCCAAGCTCGCGATGCGGAGTGCTCTGTGTTTGGTGGCATCAGCCACGATCCCGTCCAGTGCCCCCGGTTGTGGAGGACCGCTCCACCCCGCCCACTGAGCTACAGAACGGGCAGGACCTCAAGGCCTCCGATGTACTTCTGGAGGGCCTTGGGGACGTTGACCGAGCCATCCGGGTTCTGGTGGTGCTCCAGGATGGCCACGATCCAGCGGGTCGTGGCCAGCGTGCCGTTCAGGGTGGCCACGGCGCGCGTGCCCTTCACTACGCCGTCCTCGTTGACCGCGCGCTCACGGATGTTCAGGCGGCGGGCCTGGAAGGTGGTGCAGTTGGACGTTGACGTGAGCTCGCGGTACGCGTTCTGCGTGGGAACCCAGGCTTCGCAGTCGAACTTCCGGGCCGCGGACATGCCGAGATCGCCCGCCGCGGTGTCGATCACGCGGTACGGGAGCTCAACCTTGGCCAGCATTTCCTCTTCCCAAGCCAGGAGCCGCTCGTGCTCGGCGGCGGCCTCTTCAACCGTGGTGTAGATGAACATCTCCACTTTGTTGAACTGGTGGACGCGGATGATTCCGCGGGTATCCTTGCCGTGCGAACCCGCTTCGCGGCGGTAGCAGGAACTCTGCCCCGCGTAGCGGATAGGCCCGGCCGACAGGTCCAGGATCTCGTCCGCGTGGTAACCCGCAAGGGCCACTTCCGAGGTTCCCACGAGGTAAAGGTCGTCTTCGGCGAGACGGTAGATCTCGGCGTCGTGCTTTACATCGAACCCGGTGCCCTGCATGGTCTCCGGACGCACCAAAGTGGGGGTGATCATCGGGACGAAGCCGGCCTCGATGGCTTGGTCCATGGCCATCTGCAGCAAGGCCATCTCCAAGCGGGCGCCGACGCCGCGGAGGAAGTAGAAGCGCGCGCCTGAGACCTTGGCGCCGCGTTCCATGTCGATCGCGCCAATGAGTTCGCCGATTTCCAGGTGGTCCTTCGGCTCGAAGTCCGGAAATTCGCGCGGGGTGCCGACCGTCTTGACCACGACGTAGTCGTCCTCGCCACCCTCAGGCACGCCGTCCACAATCAGGTTGGGAATGACCCGCAGCAGCTCTTCCTGCTTGGCCTGGGCTGCGTCGGCTTCGGCGGAGGCAGCCTTGACGGAATTGGCCAGTTCCTTGACCTCGGCCAGCAGCGCCTGTTTTTCCTCGCCCTTGGCCTGTGCCACCTTCTTGCCGAAGGCGTTCTGCTCCGCACGGAGGTTTTCGTAGCGGATCAGGGCCGCGCGGCGGTCCGAATCGGCGGAAATGATCGCGTCCACCACGGACTCGTCGGCGCCGCGGGCGCGCTGGCTGGCACGGAACTTGTCCGGGTTTTCGCTGAGGTCTTTTACGTCGATCACCAGACAAGAGTATCGAATGAGCGCGCAGCTCCGCGGCCAATGCCCGACGGCGGCCGGCACCCCCTTCCGCCGTGCACCGCCGCGCCTGCAGCGGGATAGGGTTGAAGCACCATGAGCAACTGGATCCTGTACGTGATTCTGGCTGGGGGCGTGGTCTTCGCCGTCTCCAGTTGGTGGGGCGTGCGCCGGCTCAGGGCCAGGCATACCCGCAGCGCTGTGCATGAAGACGCACACAAGCCGGAAGCCGGCCTGCAAAGGGTGGCCGTGGTCCTTAACCCGGTCAAGGCGAAAGCCGAGGACGCGCGGAGGATCATCCGGGAAGCCTGCCATCTTGCGGGCTGGGACGAACCCCGTTTCTTCGAAACCACCGCAGACGATCCCGGCCATTCGCAAACCAAGGCGGCACTCGCGTATAAGCCCGACGTCATACTCGTCGGCGGCGGCGACGGCACCGTGCGCGTCGTGGCTGAGGCCCTCGCGCACACCAACGTCGCGATGGGCTTGATTCCCCTGGGAACCGGAAACCTGCTGGCACGCAACGTGAACCTGGATGTCAACGATCTGCGGGGCAGCGTCCACACAGCGCTCTTCGGCCACCAGCGCTACATCGACACCGCCCGAATGGCGATCCACAACGAGCTGACAGGCGCCTCTTCCGAGCATGCATTCCTGGTGATCGCCGGCATGGGACTCGATGCCGAGGTTGTGGGCGATACCAACGACGGGCTCAAGAAGGCAGTCGGCTGGCTGGCCTACACCGAGGCGGGCGTCCGCCACCTGCCCGGCCGGCGCAAAAAGGTCACCATTGCCATGGACGACGAGCCCGAGCAATCCCGGAAAATCCGAAGCGTCTTGTTCGCCAACTGCGGCCTGATTCCGGGCGGCATCGACTTCATCCCCGGTGCGATGATCGACGACGGCGTGCTGGACGTTGTGGTCATGAGCCCCCGTAGTGCCATCGGCTGGCTCGCGGTGTACGCCAAGATCCTGTTCAAGCACAACCGGAACCTGCCGGTCATGAATTACTACCGTTCGGGCAAAGTGGTCATCAGCAGCAGCGAACCGATGGCCACGCAACTTGACGGTGATCCCTCGGGCGAGGCCACGAAGGTCACCGTCAAGGTGGAGCCGCGTTCTCTCCTCGTGCGCGTCCAATAAACCGGTACTCGTGCAACTACCGGTGCGCGCGCGACGGCGCAACGCGCTATTTGGCGTTCTTCGCCGCTTCCGTTGCTTTGTGTTCTGCCAAGGCTTTGGCGGCTGCGCGCGCTTCCGATTGCTCGCGAATCATCGCCTGTTCTTCCTCAAAGCGCAGCCGATCGGCCCGGTCGGCGTCGTCGCCGTCCCAGTCCTGGTTGTCCGCCTTGGGCTTGGGATTGACGATCATTCCCTGGCCGCTGGTGTCATTGCTATTTCCTGACATGGCCCGCTCCCTCCGTTAGGGGCATGCGTCCATCAATTGTGGATCAAGCAAGCATACGCACAGTTTTATCCACGCGATAGGGGTTGAAGAGTCAATTATCCAACGCTTTGCGAAGCGGATTCGGGCCGGTCAAGCGCCCGGTTCCCCACCCAAAATGGCCCGAACCCAGGCATGCGCGGATGCGAACGCGGCGTCGGAGGTATGCGGAGCCACGAAGGCTTTCTGCTCGTCCGCCCGCGCATAAGACCCCAGGAAGCGGGTGGCCGGGCTGATCCGGTGCAGGCCTGCCAAGGCGTCGGCTACCCGGGCGTCCGACGCGTGGCCGTCGGCGTCGATACTGAAGAAATAGTGACCCAGATACTGGCCTGTGGGCCGGGACTCGATACGGCTGAGGTTGACTCCGCGGGTGGCAAACTGGTCCAGGATTTCCATCAGGGCGCCCGGGCGGTCTTCGGGCAGGGGCACGACGACGGTGGTCTTGTCGGCACCCGTGCGCTCAGTCAGTGCGCCGGGACGGCTGACCAGGACGAAGCGCGTAACCGCGCCGGGGTTGTCTCCAATGTTCTCCGCAAGGATATTCAGTCCCGGCCGCTCGGCCGCGACAAGGGGTGCGCAGATGGCGGCGTCATAGTGCACATCACCCTCGAGAAGCCCGACGGCGGCCGCTGCCGTAGAGGATCCCGGCACATATTCCGCATTTGGGATATTTTCGTCGACCCACAGCCGGCACTGGGCCCAGGCATGGCCATGGGTGGAGACCCGGCGGATGTCCGAGATCTTCACGCCGGGCCGGGCAACCAGCACGAACGTGATGGGAACGAGGGCTTCGCGGATGATCCGCAGCTCGGTTCCGGTGGCAATAGCATCCAGGGTGGCGGTCACTCCACCTTCCACCGAGTTCTCGATCGGCACCATGGCCGCATCCGCCTCGCCTTGGCGAACCCTCTCCAAAGCCGTGTTCACATTGGTGCAAGGGACCCTGTTGGCATCGGCCGCTCCGGGGACCTGCAAGAGGGCAGCCTCAGTAAAGGTGCCTTCAGGACCGAGGAACGTGTAGGTGAGCACGGATCCCGACATGTATATATTCCTTAGGTGTTATGCGTTGGGGCTACAGGACGACCGGCTTGAGGCCGTTCTCAGATACCATCGGGCGGCCGGTCTCGAACCACATGTCCATGCCTCCGGCTATATTGGTGGCGGTGTAACCCTGCCCCACCAGCCACTGGACCGCCCGGTAGGACCGTCCGCCCGTACGGCAGATGACATACAAGTCATCGTCAGGATCAAGCTCGTCAAGGCGCGCCGGGATCTGGTCAAGCGGAATATGCAGCGCACCCTCGGCGTGGCCCGCTACCCATTCGTAATCCTCCCGGACATCCAGGATTTTCGCGTCGGCCGGAACATCGCCGACAGGCACGGTCTCGAAATCGCTCACGTGGTCCCTTCCAGTTGATTCAGATCTCCAATCCAGCCTACCGTTGCAGGGACCGAGACCGCTCAAGGCAAAAGGAGGCGCCATGGCTGCCGACGGGCCCACCATCCTGGCAACCTCCGGTGGCTATAAGTCCGGGCATCGCACCAGGATGGAGTTCGACCTCCTGGTTCACCACGCCGTCGAACTCTCCGGGGTCAGCGGACGTGCGCCGCGAGTGGCGCATATTGGGACGGCCTCCGGAGACCAGCGTTGGTTCGCCGCGGAATTGGACCAGGCCGCCCGGGTTTCGGGCTTCGATTTCAGCCACCTGAACCTTTTCACGATGCCCAACTACGGCGATCCCGAGGCCTACCTTTTGGAACAGGACGTGGTGTGGGTCAACGGTGGTTCCGTGGTCAATCTTCTGGCCGTATGGCGCGCCCACGGACTGGACAGCATCTTGAGGCGCGTCTGGGAACACGGTGTGGTGCTGGCAGGGGTGTCCGCGGGCTCGATTTGTTGGTT
Source organism: Arthrobacter sp. FW306-1B-F12A (assembly GCF_058781865.1). Classification (NCBI taxonomy): domain Bacteria; kingdom Bacillati; phylum Actinomycetota; class Actinomycetes; order Micrococcales; family Micrococcaceae; genus Arthrobacter; species Arthrobacter sp. FW306-1B-F12A. The sequence goes on along the minus strand of NZ_JBYSXD010000020.1, from coordinate 45,911 downwards.
CCAGGGCGGCACTACGGATTCGTACGGCCCTGAATTGCGCGCTGTGACCAACGGACTGGACTTCCTCCCCTACGCCAACGGCGTCCATTATGACTCCGAGCCGGGCCGCCGCCCCCTGGTCCACCAGTTGGTGGCGGAGGGCGTGCTGGGCGAAACGCACTGCACCGACGACGGCGTCGGGCTCGTTTACAGGGGCACGGAACTTGTGGACGTGGTTGCCGAGGTCAGGGGCAAGGCTGCATATCGCGTCACCGCGACTTCCAGCGATCCGGCCGACAGCGTTGCCGTGGAAGAGCGCTTGGAGGCCCGCTTCCTTGGCTGACATCCACGAGCTCGGCGCGGCCGGGTTGCGCCAAGCCTTGGCCGCCGGCGAGCTCTCGGCAACCGAGGTGGCGGAGCACTTCCTCGCGAGGATCGGACAGCTGAACCACACGCTGGGCGCCTTCGTCACGGTGACGGCGGACCAGGCCATGCTCGACGCCGGGGCCGCGGACGCAGCCTACGTCCGCCGACGCAGCGGTGGCCCCGGGCTTCCCCTCCTGCACGGCGTGCCGCTGGCTTTCAAAGACCTCACGGATGTTGCCGGAGTAGTGACCACCCATGGCAGCGGTGCCCTGGACCGGAAGGCCGCCCCGGAGGACGGAGCCCTTGCCGCAACGCTCAAAGGCGCGGGTGCCATCTCACTGGGCAAGACTCAGGTTCCGGAATTCGGACTTACGGCCTACAGCGAAAACCGCATCGCACCGCCGTCGCGCAATCCATATGCACTGAGCCGCAGCTCCGGCGGCTCTTCCGGAGGCAGTGCTGCCGCGGTTGCGGCGGGCTTGGTTCCCTTCGCGCCCGGGAGCGACGGCGGCGGCTCCATACGTATTCCCGCTGCGGCATGTGGACTCCTGGGGTTGAAGCCGGGCCGCGGCTTGGTGCCGGCCGGCGAGAGCGTCGGGGACGCGGCACGCCTGGTGGTGGCCGGTCCCTTGGCTCGCTCCGCGGAGGATGCCGCTCTCATGATGGATGCCCTGGTGCCAGCCGGAATCCGTCCGGAAGGGGGCTACCTTGCGGGCCTCGAGGAGGCTCCCGGCGCATTGCGCATCGGCGCGAGCCTGGACAGCCCGTGGTCCACCACTTTCCCGTTCACCCCGGAGCGGGAAGCCCTTGATGCCTTCGCCAAAGGCATCGCACTGCTGACGGACGCGGGCCATTCAGTGCTGGATGCCGAGGTCCGTTATGACAATCGCTATCCGGAAGCGTTCACCACCGCCTGGACTGCCGGCGTTGGGAGCGCCCGGATCCTGCCGCAGCGCGAAGCCCTGCTGACCCCGCTGACCCGGACCTTCCGGCGAAGGGCGCAACAGCGGAGCGCAGCGAAGGTCAACGAGGCCATCGGCTTCCTGCGGCAGTTCACCCACGACACCATCGCCCAGTACGGGCAGTGGGACCTCGTCCTGACGCCGTCGCTGGCACAGACGCCACGGCCCGTGGGCTGGTTCACCGGCACAATGCCCGGAGGCGAGCAATGGCCAGCCCCCGACTGGCCAGGCGACGCGGACGACGACTACCGCAAGCAATGCGAGTTTGCGCCCTGGTCCTCCATGGTGAACGTGTGCGGCCTGCCGGCGATCACCGTACCCGTTCATTGGACCGGCCCGACGCCTGGAACGGGGCTTCCGATGGGCATCCAACTCATCGGAAAACCGGGATCCGAGCTGCTGCTCCTGCGGCTCGCGAGGCAGCTTGAGAGGCAGCAAAAAGTGGCGCCCCACCCCGGCAAATAGTTGCTCTAGGCATCTAAATGATGTGACAAATGCGCTCAGTCAATGTCACCATGGATCAGATGAGCACAACTCTAGACACGCGGACGCCCGCCAAAAACGCGGGCGATACGTCATTTTTCGGCCACCCAAAGATGCTGGCCAGCCTCTTCTCCGTAGAAATGTGGGAACGATTCTCCTTCTACGGCATGCAGGGCATCCTGCTTTACTACATGTACTTCACCGCGGACCATGGCGGACTCTCGATCGACAAATCGCTCGCCGCCGGACTGGTTGGCGCGTACGGCGGAGGCGTGTACCTCTCCACGATCCTGGGCGCCTGGTTGGCGGACCGGCTTTTCGGCTCCGAACGGGTACTTTTCGGTTCCGCCATCATGATCATGACCGGCCACATCGCACTTGCCCTCCTGCCCGGGATCCCGGGCCTGGTGGCGGGCCTCGTGCTGGTGGGTATCGGATCCGGCGGCCTCAAGGCGAACGCAACAGCGCTGGTCGGCACCCTCTATGGGGAGAAGGACGAACGCCGTGACGCCGGCTTCTCCATCTTCTACATGGGCATCAACCTCGGCGCCCTCATCGGACCGCTCGTGACCGGCTGGCTGCAGGAAAGCAACGGCTTCCACTGGGGCTTCGGCGCAGCCGCAATCGGCATGGCGATCGGCCTGGTCATCTACGCACTGGGCCGCAACAAGCTCCCGGAAGAAGCACACCGCGTTCCAAACGCCCTTCCGTCAGCACAGCGGAGCCGTTATGGGCTCATCTTCCTCGGCATCGCCGTCGTGATCGCCGTGCTGCTGATAACCGGCGTGGTGAATCCCGGCAACCTGGCCAAGAGCATGGCATACGCCGCCATTGTCGCCTCGGTCATCTATTTCACGCTGATCTTCAGAAGCAAGAAGGTCACGCCGTTTGAGCGCAAGCGTGTTGTCGCATTCATTCCGCTGTACATCGCGTCTGCAGCGTTCTGGGCACTCTTCCAGCAGCAGTTCACGTTCATTGCCGTGTACTCGGAGGAAAAACTGGACCGCAACCTCTTCGGATGGGAAATGCCGGCGGCCTGGGTACAGTCCATCAACCCTGTATTCATCATCGTCTTCGCAGGCGTCATGGCTGCCCTCTGGACAAAACTTGGTCCGAAGCAGCCGGGATCCCCCATCAAGTTCGCTGCCGGACTGTTCGTCATGGGACTGGCATTCCTGGCCTTCATCCCCTTGTCCGGCGCAGGAAAAACCCCGCTGCTTGCGCTCGTGGGAATCCTGTTCCTCTTCACCTTGGCGGAACTGTTCCTGTCCCCCATCGGCCTGTCCGTGAGCACCAAGCTGGCCCCCAAGGCCTTCCACACCCAGATGGTGGCCCTGTTCTTCCTCTCGGTGTCTCTCGGCACCGCGTTGGCGGGCATCCTGGCCGGCCTGTACAACCCTGACAACGAATTGCCGTACTTCCTGGGCGTCGGCGGCACGGCGGTTGTGATCGCTGCTGCCTTGGCGGCTGGCTCGCCCGCCATCAAGAAATTGATGGGCGGCGTCCGCTAGTCACGTGACCGAGCTGGAGCGCGACGGCGGCCGGTGCGTTCGGCGGGTTTCCCGCCAGGCGCACCGGCCGCCGTCGTTGTCGCTAGTAGTTGTAGTTGTAACGCGAAGCCGTGGCGGCAAAAATCGCGACAAAGACCCAGAAGATGGTTACGGCAACAATCCCCAGGTATCCCAGTACAAGGCCCGCGATGGCCATGCCCTTGCCGGCTGGTTCCTTCCTGAGGGCCATGTGGCCGAGGATCACCGCGGCAATCTGGGGCAGGACGAAGAAGCCAAGGCCCACGAACACCGCGATCCCGCAGCACATGCTCGCAATGCTCAGGCCCTTCGGCTCGACCGGCATGCCGTAGTAGGCGGGCTGGCCATAGGGACTGGCCGGCTGCCCGTACCCAGGCGGCCCTTGGGGAGGTTGTTGACCGTACGGCGAAGCGGGCTGGCCATAGGTGCTGGCGGGCTGCTGGCCATAGGGCGGCTGGCCGTACTGAGCCGGACCACCCTGGGGCTGTTGCGGCTGTGGCTGGCCGTAGGGGCCGGGAGCCGCCGGCGAGGCAAACGGCTGCTCGCCGTACGGGTTCTCACCGGCCTGGGGTGCGGGCGGAATGTACGACGGTGGCTCGTAGCCCTTGGGCGGTTCGTCACCCTCGGGAGCGTTCTCGGGTTTAGCTGGCTGGTCGGTCATGGAATATCCCCCTTGCGAGTCTTTGTGCCCAGCCTACCGCCGAGCGAAGGCGCACATAAGCTCGCAGAGCCCCGGCTCCGCAACGCCATGCCGCACTCCGGTAAACGGGCAGTGAATCTTCGTCGATCATGCGGAAATACGAAGTCACAGGCCCCGCAATAGTCGGTTTTCTCTTCTAGCGCACCGGGCGGTCTGGCATGCTGGGTCAATGGCTAGCCGTGCGGGCACTGTTGCCCTTCCCCAGGACCTTGTAGACATCACCGCTCTTCTTGACGCGTACTACGACGTGACGCCGGATCTTAGTGATCCCGCACAACGCGTTGCCTTCGGCACCTCCGGGCATCGGGGGTCGAGCCTCAAGGCCTCATTCAATGAAGGGCATATCCTCGCCATCACCCAGGCGATCGTGGAATACCGCGCCGGGCAAGGCATCACCGGCCCACTCTTCCTGGCCAAGGACACCCACGGGCTCAGCGAACCGGCGCAGAATTCCGCCCTTGAGGTCCTCGCCGCCAACGGTGTCAACGTACTGATCGACGCGCGCCACGGCTACACGCCCACCCCCGCCCTGAGCCACGCGATCCTGAAATACAACAACGAAGCCGGCCCCGGGCAGCCCCAGGCAGACGGCATCGTGGTCACCCCGAGCCACAACCCTCCGGCCGACGGCGGTTTCAAGTACAACCCCCCGCACGGCGGCCCTGCAGACACCGACGCCACCGGCTGGATCGCCAACCGCGCCAACGAGCTCCTGGAAAACGGGCTGCGCGGCGTCAAGCGGATTCCGTTGAACGACGCCCTCAAAGCGGATGGCACGGGCAAGTTCGATTTCCTGAGCAGCTACGTGGACGATCTCCCTTCCGTCCTGGACCTCGATGCGATCCGCACCGCCGGCGTACGCATCGGCGCGGACCCCATGGGCGGCGCATCCGTGGACTACTGGGGTGAAATCGGCGAACGCCACCAGCTCGACCTGACCGTGGTCAACCCCACCGTGGACCCGCAGTGGGCTTTCATGACCCTCGACTGGGATGAGAAGATCCGCATGGACTGCTCCTCGCCGTCGGCCATGGCCTCACTCATCAAGCGCATGTCGGACAGTGCTTCGGCCGGAACGGGCGCCTTCGACGTTGCCACCGGAAACGACGCCGACGCCGACCGCCACGGCATCGTGACGCCCGACGGCGGCTTGATGAACCCGAACCACTACCTCGCCGTCGCGATCGACTACCTTTACCGCAACCGCACAGGCTGGAACCCGGAGTCCGTCGTCGGCAAGACCCTTGTCTCCTCCTCCATCATCGATCGCGTTGCCGCGGGGCTGGGCCGCAAGCTCGTGGAAGTTCCCGTGGGCTTCAAGTGGTTCGTCCCCGGCCTGCTCTCGGGCGAGGGTGCCTTCGGCGGCGAAGAATCCGCGGGCGCCTCCTTCAACAAGCGCGACGGAAGCGTCTGGACCACCGACAAGGACGGCATCCTGTTGGCCCTCCTGGCATCGGAGATCACGGCCGTCACCGGCAAGTCGCCGTCGCAGCTCTACAAGGGCCTCACGGACCAGTTCGGCGCGCCCGTCTATGCCCGGATCGACGCCGCTGCGACGCGGGAGCAGAAGGCCAAGCTCGGCAAGCTCTCCGCCGCGGATGTCACAGCCACCACGCTGGCGGGCGAGGACATCACCGCCAAGTTGACCGAGGCTCCCGGCAACGGCGCCTCGATCGGCGGCCTCAAGGTTGTCACAGAGAACGCCTGGTTCGCGGCCCGTCCGTCGGGAACCGAGGACGTCTACAAGATCTACGCCGAGTCCTTCAAGGGAGCCGACCACCTCAAGCAGGTCCAAGAAGAGGCCAAGGCACTCGTGGACGGCGTGATCTCCTAGACCTCGCTAGTTTGGCTCCGCCGGGAGGCGCCACACTTTCAGGATCCGCCGGATCGTGTGGTTGCCTTCCGGCGCCATGTCCACCAGTGCGATCTGATCGAGCACGACGGCGTCACCCGGCTTGGGGCGCTTGCCGTCGTGATGCGAAATGTGCGGACGGTAGTTCTCCATGACGTATCGCGGGGTTGCCGCGCGCCCACCGACACTCTCCATGGCTTCGAACAGTTCCTCATGCAGACCCTGCAAAAGGGGATGGTGTTCCACGAGGCTGACCGGGATGGACCCTTGGTGACCGAATCCGGCGTCGGGCCCCACCGTCAGTTCAGCCCCGAGGGCGCCCATCGCGGGGGCCGTCACAAGCTCGCTGAGGCGCGCGGCGACGTCGACACCATCGGAGGGCTCGACGTCGAACCTCAACAGGGTGATGTGCAGCGGCCAGTCACTGCGTGGGAAGACGAGCCCGTCAGCCACGGCTTCGACGAACGCCACGAGAATGAGGTTCCGCATAAGGAAATTTTGCCACCGCGACGCCCTCCCCCGGCGACGATCAATCCCAAAGGTGAGCGAGGGTTGCTCGAAAAGGCGCTAAAGGTGAGCGGGCGTCGCTCGAGGACCAACGCCCGCTCAGATATACCGCCTTAAGCGCGAACGCTCGCTCACAAGAGTGAGCGAGCGTCGGCGGAAAAGGCCCTAAAGGTGAGCGAGGGTTAGACGGTGCGGACGACGTCCTCGTACGCGAACTTCGGCTTGGCTTCGCCGAAGGCGTCCGGACCCGGCTGGCCGATGTTGACCACGAGGAAGCTCTTCTGGTCACCGGCGGGGAAGAACTCGGCGTCGATGGCAGCGAAGTCGGCACCGGTCATGGGGCCGGCAGCGAAGCCGAGGGAGCGGACGGCGAGGATGAAGTAGCCGGCCTGCAGGTGGGCGTTGTTGTTGCCCGTAGTTGCGGTGAACTCGGGGTTGGCGTCATACATGGCCTTCGGGGCAGAGTAGACCGGGAGGAACTTGTCCCACTGCTCGTGCCAGGCGGTGTCGTAGGAGAGCACGGCGACCAGCGGAGCAGAGGCGGTCTTGGCCTTGTTGCCCGGAGAGAGGGTCTCGACGAGCTTGGCGCGGGCCTCGTCCGAACGGACGTAGGTGACGCGCAGCGGCTGGGAGTTGAACGCTGTCGGGCCGAACTTGGTCAGTTCGTAGATGGCCTGTGCTTGCTCCTCCGAGACCTCACCGGCAAAGGAGTTGGCAGTGCGGGCTTCGGCAAAGATGGCGTCGACTGCTGCGGCGTCAATCACTGCTTCTTCGTGGGCGATCGTCATTCGCGTACCTTTCGCTGTGCCCGCAGCCATCGACGGCCGGGCGCTTATGCTTTCCATGGTTGCAACTTCAACTTCCCTCCGCCTCTTCCCGTGAAGCCACGTGACGTTCCACACAGCGGAATCGGCAGGCCGTACGGGCGGTAAGGTTGCACCCGAACAATCACAACTTTCAGGGAAGGCTCCCGCAGATGAGCATGCTCGGAACCAAATGGAAGCTGCACGGCAACGGCAAGACGATCCGGCCGGGACACGTGGTGGCACCCGAGGAGCGGCTGGCATGGCCGCTGACCATCGGCGTCGGCATGCAGCACGTCGTCGCGATGTTCGGAGCCACCTTCCTTGTGCCCATCATCACGGGCATGCCACCGGCCACCACACTGCTCTTTTCCGGCATCGGCACCCTGTTGTTCCTGGTCATTACCAAGGGGCGCGTACCGAGCTACCTCGGTTCGAGCTTTGCCTTCATCGCCCCCATCCTGGCGTCCCAGCAGCAGTTCGGCGTTCCCGGCGCGCTCGGCGGAGTGGTGCTTGCCGGCGTCGTACTGGCGCTCGTCGGCGCGGTGGTGCAGAAGTTCGGCGCTGAGTGGATCAACCGGACCATGCCACCTATTGTCACGGGCGCGATTGTCGCCCTGATCGGCCTCAACTTGGCGCCAGCCGCAAAAGCCAACTTCGACAAGGCCCCCATCACCGCCCTCGTGACGCTGGTGACGATCATCCTGGTGAGCGTCCTCTTCCGCGGCATTCTGGGCCGCCTGAGCATCCTGGTGGGCGTGGTGGTGGGCTACCTCACCGCCATGACGCGCGGCGAAGTGGACTATTCCAAGATGGACGCGGCGTCGTGGATCGGCCTGCCGCACTTCCAGACTCCGGAGTTCCACCTCGGCGTCGTGGGCTTGTTCGTGCCGGTCGTCTTGGTGCTCGTGGCCGAGAACGTAGGGCACGTGAAGTCTGTGGCCGCGATGACGGGACGCAACCTCGACGACGTCTCCGGGCGAGCGTTGATGGCCGACGGCGTCGCGACGGTCCTCGCCGGCCTCGGCGGCGGCTCCGGCACCACCACCTACGCGGAGAACATCGGCGTCATGGCGGCGACGAAGGTCTATTCGACGGCGGCCTACTGGGTTGCCGGTGCCTTCGCCATCCTCTTGAGCTTCTCGCCCAAGTTCGGCGAACTCATTGCCACCGTTCCCCCCGGCGTGCTGGGCGGTGCCGCGACCATGCTCTACGGGATGATCGGCGTCCTGGGCGTGAAGATCTGGGTGCAGAACAAGGTCAACTTCTCCAACCCGATCAACCTGACCACAGCCGCCGTCGCACTGATTATCGGGATCGCGGACTATACGTGGACCATCGGCGAATTGAAGTTCACGGGCATCGCGCTGGGTTCGGCCGCTGCCCTGGCGGTCTATCACGGCATGAAGGGCCTGGCCCGTTGGCGCGGGACGGTTGCCGAGCCGGAGATGGAGACGGCGGGACTGCCGCCGGCGGCCAAAGCGGCGATGAACGCCGCGGCAAAGAGGAGTGGGAAGAAGCGGTAAGGGGCCGCCCAGCGCAATTCATGCATTCGGCGGGGAGGGCAACCCTCTCCGCCGAACACAGCTCGCTAGCCGAACACCGATAGCTATGAGAGGCGCCTACGCACAATATCGCTGACCGCCTTGCCGTCGAAGCGGCCGGCGACCTTTTCGGTGACCGGTTTCATGACATAGCCCATGTGCATCATGGACAGCTCCACGCCTTCGGCCTTGAGTGAGGCGATGACCTCGTCAACGATGGACACGACCTCGGCGGCGGTCAGTGGTTCGGGCAGGTAGGCCTCGATGACCTCGGCATCCGCAATCTCCGTGGCGGCCCGCTCGGACTCTCCAGCCTCCTCGTAGAGGCAGGCGACCTCGTGATATTGCGCGGCCTCTTTCTGCAACATGGCGGTGATCTGGGCGTCGTCCAGGTGGATCGGCGCCTGTCCGGCTTTCTCACGGTTATCGATCTCGCTCAGGACGTTGCGCGTGGCGTTCAGGGCTACGCGGTTGCCATCCTTCATATGGCTGACGACGTCTGCGTGCAGCCGCTCTTTCAAGGTGGACATGGTGTGCTCCTCGATTCGATGGTGCCGTGCTGGCCGGCTGCCAGCCCGGCAGGCGGTGACGGCGTCCCGGGCGGGGTCGTCGCATCGTGGATGCATGGCAGAAGTCAGAGCCATGCTTTGTAGGTTAATTATCTGCCCGGACGACGCCGAGTAACCCCGCTGGGCATGTCCCTGGGTGGACGGGAGCCTAGACCCCTTCCAGCACCTGGCTCGTGGCCCACGCGAGGTACTTGGCTGCGTTCGCCACGGCGTCGGCAACATCCGGCACGCCGTCCCGACGCTGTGCGACGTCGAGCAACTGCGCCGCGGCCACCACGCCGTGGCCGGCCAGTTCCTCCGGTGTCACCAGGATCCGGCCCGCCACCACAATCACCGGAATTCCATGCCCTTGGGCGGAATCCGCGAGAGCGATGGGTGCCTTGCCGGTCAGCGACTGCGAGTCCATGGATCCTTCGCCGGTGATCACCAGGTCAGAGCCGGCGAGCTGTTCGGGAAGCCCAGTCAGACCCGCCACGAGGGCGAACCCGCCTTCCAGCGTCGCTTGGGCGAAGGCCAGGAACGACGCCGGGAATCCTCCAGCCGCTCCGGCCCCGGGAACGTTGACGTCGTGACCGCCCGCTTCCCGAAGCAGCGACGCCCAGTTGCGCAGGCCGGCGTCGAGCAGTTCCACCGCGTCCTCGTCCGCCCCCTTCTGCGGGCCGAAAACATGCGCGGCGCCGTCGCTGCCATAGAGCGGGTTCCGGACGTCGACGGCGATCCGGAACCTCACCGCGGTCAGCCGCGGATCCAGCCCGGAGACGTCGAGGGATACGACGTCGGCGAGCGAGCCTCCGCCGAGTGGAACCACGTTCCCGGCCGCGTCCAGGGGCTTCAGCCCGAGCGCACGCAAGGCGCCGCTGCCGCCGTCGGACATCGCGGAACCACCCACGCCGAGCACGATCTCGGTGGCTCCGGCGTCAAGGGCGGCGGCGATGAGCTGGCCGCAACCGTAGCTGTGGGCGCGCAGGGCGTTTTCCGGAGTCGGCTCCATGTGTGCCAGTCCGGAGGCTTGCGCCGTTTCGATCACTGCAGTGGCTCCGCCAAAGGCATTTTGCCGGATGGCCCACGCAGCGCCTACCGGCTTGAGGATGGGACCGACGACCGCATTGATCCGCTCTTCGTAGCCCGCCGCCACGGCTGCTTCCAGTGTTCCTTCGCCACCGTCGGCGATCGGAAACTGCGTCACCACGGCGTCCGGATAGACGCGCAATGCCCCCTCGGCCATCGCTGAGGCTGCTTCGGCGGCGGTGAGGGAGCCTTTGAACTTGTCCGGGGCAATCAGGATGCGCATGTTCCCATCCTGCCAGCGGGGCTAAGCTTTTCGCAGATTCGTGCGCGGAGATGTCGAAAACAGCCGGCGCCGTTCGTATAGAGGGTGAGACGCGGGCACGGTGCCGGCGCCACATCCCAAGGAGGAACAGTCATGCCACGTTATCTGCTCAGCATCTACCAGCCCGACGGCCCAGCCCCGGAGCCCGAAGTCCTCAACAAAATCATGGCCGATCTTGACGTCCTGAACCAGGAAATGCGCGACGCCGGCGCCTGGGTTTTCACGGGTGGCCTGCACCCTGCCAGTACCTCCACAGTGGTGCGTGTGAACGACGGCGAGGTTCTCACCACGGACGGCCCCTTCGCTGAGGCCAAGGAACACGTGGGCGGCCTGTGGGTGATCGAAGCCCCGGACCTGGACGTGGCACTTGGCTGGGGACGCAAAGCCGCCCAAGCCACCACGCTGCCTATCGAGGTCCGGCCGTTCGCGGGCTACCGGGAATAGTTTCCCCGTGGTCCATATTTCGGAGATCGCACGAATATTCCGTGAAGAGTATGGACGATCCGTGGCGGTCCTGGTCCGCGTTCTGGGCAGCATCGACGCCGCCGAGGACGCGGTCCAGGACGCCTTCACCGAGGCCGTGGCGCGCTGGCCCGACGACGGCCTGCCGCCGAGCCCAGCGGGCTGGATCATCACCACCGCCCGCAACCGGGCTGTCGACCGGTTCCGCCGCGAGGCCTCCGGCAGGGAGAAACTCGTCCAGGCCGCGATCCTGCACGGTGATGAACGCAGCGATGAACCCGAAGAGGTGGATACCGTGGAGGACAACCAGCTCCGGCTGATCTTCACCTGTTGCCACCCCGCCATCAACCGGGCCGCGCAGGTGGCCCTGACACTCAAGCTCCTGGGCGGGCTCACCACGGCGGAGATCGCCCACGCTTTCCTGGTCCCCGAGGCAACCATGGCCCAGCGCCTGGTGCGGGCGAAAGGGAAGATCCGCGACGCCGGCATCCCCTACCGGGTACCGAGCGGCGCCGAGCTTCCTGAGCGTTTGAAGTCGGTGCTGGCCGTGGTCTACGTGGTCTTCAACGAGGGCTACGCTGCGAGTTCAGGGGCTGGGCTGGTGCGCGAACACCTCTGCCACGAGGCTGTTCGCCTCGGCCGGCTCATCATGGAACTCATGCCTGATGAGCCCGAAGCCAAAGGCCTGTTGGCCCTCATGCTTCTGCTCAATGCCCGCAGTGACGCCCGGACGACTCCCGACGGCGGCCTGGTGCTCCTCGCGGACCAGGACCGCAGCGTCTGGGACAAGGACCAAATTGCGGAAGGGCAATTATTGGTGCGGCAATGCCTGAAGCGGAACCAGCCCGGACCGTACCAATTGCAAGTCGCCATCAACGCGGTCCACAGCGACGCCGCACAGCCCGCAAGCACGGACTGGCGGCAGATCCTGGCATTGTACGGACAGCTCCTGGCCATGGAGCCGACGCCGGTGGTCGCCTTGAACAGGGCCGTTGCCCTCGCGGAGGTGGAGGGACCCGCCTCGGGTCTTGCCGCCGTCGACGTCCTTGAACTGGGCAACTACTATCTTTTCCACGCAGTGCGGGCGGATCTGCTCCGGCGCCTGGGACGCAACAATGAAGCTGCCGCCGCCTACCGGGAAGCGCAGGAGCGCACGGACAACGACGCCGAGCGAGACTTCCTGGCGTCACGCATCCGGGCGCTCACCACCACTGGCCCCGGACCTGCAGCACCGACTTCAGACCATCCGCTCGGTCGGTGACGATCCCGTCCACGCCCATATCAAGCAACCTGGCCATCTCTGCGGGATCGTTGACGGTCCAGACGTGAACCTGCAGCCCAAGCCGATGCGCCCGCCGCAGGAAACCGGGGGTCACAACGGCCAGGGGTCCGTAGCGGACCGGCACTTGGAGGGCATCGACGTCGTGCAGGATCTTCCGCAGCCAGCGCTCGGGAAGAAGCGGTCCCAAGAGGGTGAAGGCGGCGTTGCAGGCGATGCCTGCCGAGGACGCCGTGCGACGGCGGAGCAGGCGCAGGACGGCCCGACGCCGGCGATCTGAGAAGCTCGCGATCAGCACCCGGTCGTGGGCGTCGAGTTGTTCAATGACTCCAGCGAGGGGTTTGACGGTATGCCAATCCTTGACATCAATGTTCAGCCGCGCCTCGGGAAATTCCTTCAGGACATCGGCCAAGTGGGGAATTGCTTCGCGGCCACCGATCCAGGCCTTGGCGATCTCGGCGGCACTGAGACTGGAGATGGAGCCATGGGCATCCGTGACACGGTCAAGGGTGTCGTCGTGGAAAAGGAGCACCACGCCGTCGGCAGTGGCGCGGGCATCGGTTTCAAGATGCGTGAAGCCGAGCTCAAGCGCCGCCCTGAATGCCGCGGCCGAGTTCTCAAGGCCATCCGGCGAAAATCCGCGGTGCGCGAACGCAAGCGGAGCGGATTGTCCGTCCGTGCGGCTGAAGAAAGGCAAATTCGGGCTCACACGGGTAGCGTAACCCGGCTGCGCCTCCCGCGAGCCCGTCAGGATTCCTGCCGGACGATCTCCACGCCGTCGCCGCAGTGCACCAGCGTGCGGCCGCGGCCGCCGTCGAGGTTTACCCAGACCACGCTGTGGTCACTCGACACGGCGTCCACCTGGCCGGGGTTCTCAAACCCCGGCGCAAGCTTGACGCTCACGCGGTCTCCGCGGCGCAATTGCTTCCAATGTTCAGCCGGCACTGCGCGGCGAACGGGGGCCTCGGGCCACCCTGTCGTCTTTCTCTTGGCCATCATGTCCCCTGTGATCGGCATCGAATACGACAAGAGACTACGAGGAGTAGTTGAACGGCAGTTGGACTGAAGCTGTGTAATGGGTGAGCGGTCCCAACCAACTAGCAATTGTTGTCGTTTAGAGGCCTGAAAACGACGAAAATTGCGTGGGCCCACGCCGCCAGAGTTCCCTGGCCGTGGGGCCCCACTGGCGAGGGACCCTGCCTGAGCTTGCGAAGGCTGGGAGCCGGTGGGGACTTGCGAGGCGAGGGTGGCGGTGGGGACCAGTTGGGACCGCCGGCTGGGAGGTGGGCCTAGATGATGGCGGCGCGCAGTTGCTTCGCGGCCAGTGCGGGGTCGTCGGCACCGTAGATGGAACCGCCGACGACGGCGACATCCGCTCCGGCGCGCTGGACGGCTCCGATCGTGGACAGGTTCACGCCACCGGCCACCGAGAACGGCACGCGGGCTTCCTCACCGGCGCTCAGGAGCACATCCAGGTTGTAGCCCGGCTTTGCCTGCTCGTCGAGGCCGGCGTGGAACTCGATGAACTTGGCACCGAGGGCCCGGGCTTCCTTGGCACGGGTTACTTTGTCCGCAACGCCGATCAGGTCAACCACGATGCCCTTGTTGTGGGCCTTGGCGGCCTTGACTGCACCCGCGATGGTGGAGTCGTCTGCGCCGCCAAGCACGGAGACCAAGTCTGCGCCCGCCTTGAAGGCGATGTCGGCTTCAAGTTCACCGGCATCCATGGTCTTGAGGTCGGCAAACACGACCTTGTCCGGGTGGGCATCCTTGATGGCCGTCACCGCGGACAGGCCTTCGCTTTTCACGAGGGGGGTGCCGAGCTCGATGATGTCCACGTATTCGGCGACCTTGCCGGCGATCTCGAGGGCGGCTTCGGTGGTGAGGACGTCGATAGCGACTTGCAGCTTCATGGAGGGATCTCTTTCTGTCGTTTGTTGTGGTGTTGGTGCGGTGAAAATCAGGGGCTATTCGAGGTTGGCGTGGCGGAGCCAGAGTTCCTCGGCCGGGGTTGCATCGTTGTCCCACAGGGCCTGGAAGACGGCTTCGGCAGCGAGGAAGAGCACCTGCTCGAACAGGCTGCCGGAGTATTGACGCGACAGCATGGAACCGTGGTCTGTCTTCTGCGCCGCCGGAATGATGACGACGACGTCGGCCAGTTCCGCGAGCGGGGACGCGGCATTCGTGGTGTACACGGCGATCCTGGCGCCGGCTTTGGAGGCAGTCTCGGCGGCGCGCACGACGCCGGAGGTCGTCCCGGAGCCCGAGGCGAGCAAGAGGAGGTCGCCCGAGCGGATGGCCGGTGTGGTGGTGTCCCCCGCGATGTGCACGTCAAAGCCGAGGTGCATCAGCCGCATCGCAGCCATCCGCAGGACGAGGCCGCTGCGGCCGGCTCCTGCAACGAAGATGCGGCCGGTGGCCGAGTTCCCGGCAGTCTGGACTTCCGTGGCCAGGCTGGACAATTGCCGAAGGTCCACTTCAGCTGCCGTTTCCGCGATCTCGCTGCCCACGAGGGCCAGGCTTAGCTCGACATCCGGGCTTGGGTCGACGTCCGATACGGCCTGGACGGCCCCTGCGGTGGTGGTCATACGTTGCCTCCTGCTCAGGTGAATGCTCCGTTTGAATCAATCCTTCAGGACTGAACGGGTAGGCGTAACGCTGAACAAGGGCGGTATTAGCTACCCGTTTGGGTAGTAGGCGGACGGCGCGAAGCGCTAAAGTGGCGGGATGACCTCAAGCCGATGGACCCTTCTCGAGGCAGTCGCTGAACTGGCCAACGCACCGCTCACGAACATCGCCGAGAGGCTCCGTGAAGCGACGCTTCCGTACGTAGGCAGCAGCGCGCTGGTGATCTTCACCGAAGATTGCACCGGCCGCCCCCAGAAGAAAGCCGGGACAGAGGGCATCATCAGCCGCGTCTCAATTCCCGAGTTGGATCAACTGCGGGCCCGGGTCACGGAAGGCGAGGTGTGGCACGGGGAAGCGGCCATCGCCGGCGAGCAACGGCCTGTTCTTGCATTGACGTCCGAGAGCAATGCGCTGCTGACCCTCACTGAGCCGGCCCTGCCCGAAGAACCGTTGGAGCGCGCGTCGGCCCTGCGGATGCTTGACTACCTATGGCAGCTCACAGCGCGGCGCATCCAGGAGAAGGTGGCGGACGCGCCGCCGTCGTACCTTTTGGAATCCCGCGCGGCGTCAGCCGAGCGGCTCCGCGTCACGGCCGAACTCGTGGACAGGCATTCGACCACCCTGGAGACACTTTTGGCGGCGTTGCGATCGAGCGCCCTGGACGATGCCACTGCCAGAAAAACCGTCACCGACCTGGCCGCTACCTCGCTGGTCAGTCTCCGGACGCTCAGCGACCGCACAACAGACCTCGTCGAAGAGCCGGTGGCCAAGGCGTTCGAACGGCTGCGGGAAGACCTGCGGCCGCTCATGCACTTCAGCGGGCTCGACATCCAGTTCATCGAGCCACCGGTCAACGGCCGTGCCTTGCCCGGCGAAGTTGCCCACGCCTCCAGGGCGATCGTGCGGGGACTGGTGCTGGCCATCGTGGAGCAGCCAGCGGTCAGGCGTGTGCGGGTGCAGTGGGACTGCGACGGCGTGAACCTCCTCATCAACGTGCGCGACGACGGCCTAGGCGAACTGACGTCGGATTCGCCCAACATTGCCCGGCTCAACAACAGGGTGGCAGCGCTGGACGGCCGAATGAACATCGAGGTCATGGCCGGCTGGGGAGCTGACGTGCAGGTGGTCCTGCCGCTGGACCCTCCATCAGCCCCGGCGGGCGATATCGGCGGATGGGGCCTGGCCGAGCGAGAAATGGAAGTTCTTCAACTGTTGGCGGCCGGGCAGCGCAACCGGGCCATCTCCGCCAAGCTGCACATCAGCGAAAACACCGTTAAATTCCATGTCAGGAATATCTTCAGGAAACTCGGCGTGGGTTCACGAACAGAGGCCATTGCCTTGGCGCACAGCCACGGCCTGCGGGCGCCGAACTAGCCGTGCACGGCGGCCCGGTGCGGGGCCGACTAAACCCGCAGGGAAGCGAGCTTTGCCTCGAGGATCTGGGCCACGCCGTCGTCGTCGAAATGGGGCGCCTGCTGGCCGGCTGCGCTGATCGCCTCCGGATGGCCGCTGGCCATCGCGTACCCGTCGCCCGCCCAGCGCAGCATCTCGACGTCGTTGGGCATGTCACCGAATGCCACCACCTCGGCGGCCTCGATGCCTCGGGATGCCGCATATACGGCGAGTGTGACGGCTTTGTTGATACCGGGCGCCGACATTTCCAGGAGTGCGGTCCGCGGCGCCGAGTGGGTGGTCTCCACGAGATGCGCGACGGCGGGCTGCACCTTTGCGAGGAAATCATCCGGAGTACCGCTGCGCGTTACGGCAAGGAACTTCACGACGGCGTCGTCCGCGGTCAGCGTTTCGTCCAACCACGCGGGCGTGAACTCGGCCAGGAGCTCGCTGGTCTCGTTCTCGATGAACCCGGGCTCCAGGTGGAATCCCGTGAGTGTTTCGGCAGCGAACAAGGCGTCGGGCCGGAGCTGCTTGATGATCCGGCGGGCCTCCAGTACAGAGGCGATGCTCAAGGCATTGGCCGAAATCAGCTTGTCAGCTTCAAGGTCCCACACCACTGCACCGTTGGAGCAAATAACGATGCCGCTATGGCCGATCTGTTCGCGGAGGGGGTAGAGCCAGCGCGGTGGCCGACCCGTCACGAACACCACCTCGATGCCCGCGTCGCGGCAGGCATGGAATGCGCGGATGGTGCGGCTGCTGATCTTGCCGTCATGCCCAAGGATGGTGCCGTCAATGTCACTTGCTACGAGCCGCATTATGTCAGTCTACGTGGGGGCGGCCGCCGTCGACTTAGCCCCTGGGGCTAGCGCCGCTCGAAATGGCCCGTGATGACGCCCCGGGCCAGCGTGTGAGAAGCCAGTGTGCGGACGAGGGCTTCCGTGGAGGCACCGGCATCGAGCCCCAGTTCATCGACGTCGACCGCGTGCACGGCCACGATGTACCGGTGCGGACCGTGCCCGGGCGGCGGCGCGGCACCCAGGTAACCGGGGAACCCGGCGTCGTTCTTGAGTTGAACTGCTCCGGCCGGCAAGTGCGCACCACCCGGAACTCCGGCACCGGCAGGCAACGAGTTCGTAGTGGCGGGGATGTTGACCACTGCCCAGTGCCAGTAGCCGCCCGCCCTGGGAGCATCGGGGTCGAAGACGGTGACGACGTAACCCTTGGTGCCCTCGGGGGCTCCGCTCCAGCCCAGCTGCGGGGATTCGTCCTTGCCGCCCGTCACGCCGAAGCGCTTGCTGGTCTGGGCCGGGCTGAGAGCGTCGCCGTCCTTCAGCGAGCCGCTGGTGACATCGAACGATGGGACTTGTGGAAGGTCGGCGTAGCTCATGGCTGCCTCTCGACGCTTGCGCCGGCTTCCGGGAGGCCCAAGGCGTTGAGTTCGGCACGCGTCGGCGGATTCGCGCCCGGCCGGGAGACCGTGATTGCCGCTGCGCGCGCGGCATGGCTGAGGAGTCCTTCGAGCACTTCGGCGGGCATGGCGTGCAGTTCGTCGCGGTTTTGGGCCCCTGCCAGCCCGTGGTCAACGATCCCGGAGAGCAGTGCGGCCATGAAGGAATCGCCCGCACCCACGGTATCCGCCACCTCTACCTTTGGGGCGTCCACCTGGGCCTCGCCCGCGGCTGTGACACCCCAGGGTCCGTCCGCGCCTCGCGTGACCACCACGACGGCGGGCCCCCCGCTGCCGCCGAGGCCCAGCCAGCGCCGGGCCGATTCCAAGACATCGACGCCCGGATAGAGCCACTCAAGGTCCTCGTCGGATGCCTTGACCACGTCGGCAAGCGCCACGAAACGCTCCACCTGGGCCCGCGCAAATTCTCGATCCTTGATGATGCTGGGCCGGCAGTTCGGATCGAAGCTAACAGTCGCATTCGGATGGGCATGCTCGACGGCGGCAAGGACATCCGCTGCGCCCGGCTCCAACATCGTGGCAATCGAGCCGGTATGCAGGAGCGAGGTCCCCTGAAGCATGAACGGCAAGCGCGCGGCGAGGTCGGGAAGCTCCCAGGCGAGGTCGAAGGTGTAGCTTGCAGCGCCGTCGTCGTCGATCAAGGCGGTGGCCACGCTGGTAGGGCTCTCGTCCGGCGGCAGCGGAACCATGACGGAACTGGAGCGCAAGTGGGCTGCGATCGAGTCGCCGTAAGCATCCTTGCCGAAGCGGCCGATGAACTGGACTGCGTGGTCCAGCCTGGCCAGGCCCACGGCAACGTTGAGCGGACTTCCGCCCACGTGGGCATCGATTCCCGAGGAACGCTGGACGACATCAACCAGCGCTTCACCTATGACTGTCAGCATGGGACAACTCTGCCACGCGGATGTGGTGTGCGTCTCTCGATGACAGCCGGTGACTTTGCCGGCAAACCGTCACGCGAGCAGCCGCTGCACCAACTCCCGGCACTTCTTGTACGCAACGGCCCTGGGATCGATCAGGTCGAAATGGTCGCCAGGCACCTTGAGGAACTGGGCCGCGCCCCCGGAAGCGGTGGCTGCGGCAACATAAGCCTCGGACTGGCTGCACGGGACATCCTCGTCCGATGCAGCATGGACCGCGAAGACCGGTACGGGGATGGGCAGCGACCTCATGGGGTCCGCATAGATATGCCGTTTGGGGTATCTTACCGAGTCGCCACCCATGAGGTTGTCGACGGCGCCGTTGCTCAGGTTGAGCCGCTCGGCGTCGGCAAGGTTCAGCAGGCCAGACTGGCTCACAACGCCGGTGAGCCGCACTGCCGCACCGTTGTCATGGCGATGGAGCTGGCGGTCGGCGTCCGGGGCGCCGATTTTGGAGAGTTTTTCCCGCCCGGCCGCCCAAACCGCGAGATGGCCGCCTGCGGAGTGTCCCAGTGCCACCACTTTGTTCAGATTAAGTTCATGTTTGCCGGCAATCTCGCCCAAGTGGTCGATCCCATCGAGGACATCTTCGAACGTATGCGGCCAGCCGCCACCGTTTCCGGCCCTCCGGTATTCAAGGTTCCAGGCGGCAATTCCATGTGCAGCGAGATCCCGGGCAATCGGCTCACCGAGCTCGGCGCCGTATTGGGAGCGCCAATAGCCTCCGTGGATCACCACCACCACTCCATCGGGTTTGTTGCGGTGTGGTTGTAGCGAATCGGGTACGAACAGCTCGCCCCATTGGCTGGAGTGCTGGCCGTAGTAGTACTTGTGCCGCTTCATCGTGTCCTCCTTTGTGCCGAGCCTATCGCGGAGGAGCGCCGCGGAGCGGGAACGATGGCCTGAGGATCCACGCGGAGCCTTCCTGTAGCCACTGCCCGAGCGTACCCTCAGGGGTGAAGCGCTACCCTCGCTTCACTCCCGCGTTTTTGCGGGAAATGCTTCTTTACCCGGACGTGATTTCAATGATCCGTCGTATCTCCGCGTCGGTTCTTGTGGCTTTGACCTTGAGCGTGCTGGCTGTGGCTGCGCCGGCTTCGGCGGCAAACCCGCCTGGAACTGGAAAGCCTAACCAGTCCTGCCAATCCCTCGAACCGAACACACCCGGCAATGCCGCCAACAGCCCAGGATCGCCATTCAACGAGCCGGGCATCAACAGCATCAACGGCGGAGTGGGTGGACAGAACTACTCCCCCACCTCCCAATACGATGTTGCATGCTTCCAGGTGGCGCACCGGTAGCGCCAGAGGGCCCGGCTCAGCTCCACTGTCGGACCTCCCCCGTAAGCTGGAGGCATGGCTAGCAATTGGGACAGCTTGGATCCTCAGCTGCGCGAATCAGTACAGGCGAACGTGGAGCTTTACGAACGCGTCCGGCCTGCCCTGAAACTTGTCACCCGCGATGTCCTGTTGACCTTGCGGGACATGCTCAAGAACAGCGAGTCCGTGCCCCTCTTCGTCACGGGACGCACCAAGACGGTCGAATCTTTCCGGGAGAAGATTTCCCGCACCGAGGTGCCCCTGGAGGGGGGTCCGCGGGTGCTGAAGTTCCCGGATCCCTTCCGGACCTTGAACGACATGGTGGGGCTGCGCGTCATCACCAAGCTCCCGGCCGAGAACGCCGCAGTTGCGAACTTGATCAAGCGCCAGCGCCAGCTTTTCGATTGCCGCGGAGACCTTGAGAAGGACATCGGCTCCATCGAGTCCGGCACCTACGGATATTCCAGCCGCCACCTCATCCTCCGCACCATCCAAAACGAGTCCGTGAAGGCCTACCAACAGGTCTTCAATCCGGACATTCCGCCCAATGGCAGCTACTTCTTCGAATGCCAGATACGTACGGTTTTTGCGCATGCCTGGAGCGAGATCGAACACGACATCCGCTTCAAGGCCGAGGATCCGCGCGCTTGGACACCGCATTTCGACCGCCAGTTCACTGCTACAGCCGCAATGCTGGAAACCGTGGAAAGCGCCTTCGCCGACCTCCACGAACGCTACGAGGAAGTCCGCGGCTACTGGGATCTCGACGGCGAAGGCTCCATGCCCCTCACGCCCAACCGGGTGCGTGACGTCTGGCGGACGCTGCTTCCCCACGTTGACCGTAAAGTTGATGACGACTGGGGTTGGGCTGCGGAGCTTCTCGCGGCCCACGGACTGAACAAGACCGTGGAACTCGCCGGTCTCCTCAGCGCCAACCGGATCACCGAGGTCCGCAAAGCCCTGGATCACCGTTACTCCCCTGGACCGGACCGCCTTCTGGATGACCTCCTGCTCTGGCAGTACGGCACTGAACACATCGACCTCACCGCCGAGGCGCCCGACGTCGTCCCCCACCCCCGGCGGGACAGCCTCCAGCGGCGTCTCAAGCAGATTGAGCGGTACCGCCTGACCAACAGCTAAGGACCCATGACACCCGAGCAGCTCCAGTCCCTCCGTTTCACACTGCGCTCTCCCCGCAGGCTCAAGACGGAAGCATTGGCCGGGTTGGTGGTGGCGCTTGCGCTCATTCCGGAGGCCATTGCGTTCTCCGTGATCGCCGGCGTGGATCCGCGCATCGGCCTCTTCGCGTCCTTCACGATGGGGGTCACCACGGCGATCGTGGGTGGCCGGCCGGCTATGATCTCGGCAGCCACCGGCGCCGTCGCCCTCGTGATCGCCCCCGTCATGAAGGATCACGGGCTGAACTACCTGATTGCCACGGTCATCCTGGCCGGGGTCTTCCAAATCGTCCTGGCGGTCCTGGGGGTCACGCGGCTCATGCGCTTCATTCCGCGCTCGGTGATGATCGGATTCGTGAATGCCTTGGCCATTCTGGTGTTCATGGCGCAGCTGCCTGAACTCATCGGCGTCCCCTGGATGGTGTACCCGATTGTGGCCGTCGGGCTGCTGATAGTGTTCGGCCTGCCCAAAATAACGACAGCGGTGCCCGCGCCTTTGGTGGCCGTCGTCGCCCTCACGATCGTCACGACGCTGGCCGGCGTCCGCGTCCCCACGGTGCACGACAAGGGCGAACTTCCCAATAGCCTTCCCGGTTTCTTTCTGCCCAACGTGCCTTTGACCTGGGAAACCTTCCAGACCATTGCCCCGTTCGCTTTGTCCATGGCGCTGGTTGGCCTCCTGGAGTCCCTCTTGACGGCCAAGCTCGTGGATGACATCACGGATACCCGCTCCAACAAGGCCCGGGTGTCCTGGGGCCAAGGCATCGCCAACATCGTCACCGGATTCCTGGGTGGCTTGGGCGGCTGCGCCGTGATTGGGCAGACCATGATCAACGTGAAGGGTTCGGGCGCCCGCAGCCGGCTCTCGACCTTCCTGGCCGGAGGGTTCCTGCTGGTCCTCGTGGTGGCGCTCGGGGACGTGGTGGGCATGATTCCCATGGCCGCTTTGGTGGCTGTGATGATCTTCGTTTCCCTCATCACCTTTGACTGGCATTCGATCCGGCCGGCGACCCTCAAGCGACTCCCGAAGTCCGAGACCGGCGTCATGCTCGTGACGGTGGCCGTGGTGGTGGCGACGCACAACCTGGCTATTGGGGTGGGAGCCGGTGTCGTCACGGCCATGGTGCTGTTTGCCCGCCGAGTGGCCCATTTCGCCACGCTGGAGCGGAGTGAACTTGAGCTCAACGGCCGGACCGTGGCGAGCTACACGGTGGATGGCGAGTTGTTCTTCGCTTCCTCCAACGATCTCTACACGCAGTTCGACTATGCGAAGGATTCCTCGGAGGGAATCGACCACGTGGTCATCGATCTTCACGCCTCGCACATCTGGGACGCTTCCACCGTTGCCGTATTGGATTCCGTGACCGAGAAATACCGCAGGCACGGCCGCGAGGTGGAGCTGGTTGGCCTCAACGCGGCGAGCGTCCGGATGCGCGAACGGCTTGCAGGCAAGCTCAACGCAGGCTAACGTCCACCGGCACACCCAACGATCGCGCCCCCAACTGATCCCCACCGCCACCCTAGCCTCGCAAGCTCGGCCAGGGAACCCTGGCGGCGTGGGCCCACGCATTTGTTGTCGTTACGAGCCCTCAAAACGACAACAAATGCGAGCTAGTTGGGCTGGGAAACGACGGTCATCTGACATATTGGCCCGATCCGGGTCACGGATTGGGCGCACGTTCAACCACAGTGCCACGATAGAACGATGCTTGAGGCAACAACCAACCCCGCAGAAGCCCCCGTCCTGAATCCGGCACTGGCCGCGGAAGCCAAAATCGCCAGGATCGCGGTCACGGTCTTTCCCGTCCTCGTGGTCCTCGCCGGAGTGGCCGGTTTCCTGCTTCCCGACGCCTTCAAACCACTGGCACCAAGCGTTCCGTTCTTGCTGGGCATCATCATGTTCTGCATGGGCCTGACCCTTACCCCTCCGGACTTCGCATCGGTGGCGAAGCGCCCTTGGGCTGTGGTTCTGGGCATCGTGGCCCACTACGTCATCATGCCGGGCGCTGGTTGGCTGATCGCCGTCGCGCTCAACCTGGAACCCCAGCTGGCAGTGGGCTTGATCCTGGTGGGCTGCGCGCCGTCGGGCACGGCCTCCAACGTGATGGCTTTCCTGGCGAAGGGTGACGTTGCGCTGTCGGTGGCCGTCGCCTCCGTTTCCACCCTCATTGCCCCGATCGTGACCCCTTTGTTGGTGTTTTTCCTCGCGGGTTCCTTCCTGAACATCGATGCCGGCTCCATGGTCCTGGACATCGTCAAGACGGTCCTCCTCCCGGTCATCGGGGGGCTCGCGGCCCGCCTCTTCCTCAAGAAGCTCGTGCGCAAGGTGCTGCCGGCACTTCCCTGGGCATCCGCCGTCGTGATCTCATTGATCGTCGCCGTGGTGGTGGCGGGTAGCGCCGGCAAGATCGTTGCCGCGGGCGGCATCGTCTTCCTCGCGGTGGTTCTCCACAATGGCTTCGGCCTCGGCCTGGGCTACCTGGCGGGCAAGCTGGGGCGCCTCGATGACAAGGCGCGGCGGGCCCTCGCGTTCGAGGTGGGCATGCAGAATTCCGGTCTTGCCGCCACTCTTGCGACCGCGCACTTCACGCCCCTGGCAGCGTTGCCGTCGGCCGTATTCTCCCTGTGGCACAACGTTTCCGGTGCCATCGTCGCGGCCTGGCTGGCCCGGAAGCCGCTCAAGGAGGGCTGACAGCTACGGCGTCTTGAACTCCCAAGGCGCCGCCTTGGTGGTTCCCGCGCCGATGGTGCGTCCTGCGAGCCGGTCAAGGAGCAGTGTGATGGCTCCTTCGAGCGCTTCCGGTTCCGGAGTCCCGCCCGCGGATCCGGGGGCCAGGACATCGAACCCGGCAGGCTGCATCGTGTCCGAAATGATGACCTGGGCTACTCCGCGCCTGGCCAACTCCCCCACCGTGAGGTCAAGAAGGGTGCCGGGCGGGAGAGCCCCGATGATGGCGCCGTCGGCACCGCCGGAGAGCATGAACCGCCGCCACCCTTCGCCGATGAGGATTACGGGCAAGTAGCCGTGCTGAGGCAAAATGCGTGCGGCGGCCGTTGCCAAGGCCCGGTCCCACGGCCATTCCAGGTCGCCGATGGCAATCGCCACGAGGTCGGTCTTGCCGCGGCGCATTCCGCGGGCCGCTTGATTTGGTACGTAACCCAGTTCTTTGGCCGCGGCCTGGACACGCTCTTGTGTTGCTTCGCTGATGCGGGTGGTGCCACCGAGGCGCCCGGACAAGACGTAGGACACGGTGGTGAGGGAAACGCCGGCGCTCTTGGCGACGTCCCGGATGGTCGGCTTCGCTCCAAGTCCCATGGCCTAGCGCTTTCCTTTCTTCCGGGAGCCCTTGCCCCGGCCCTTGTCCGGGTTCGGGGCATAGCGCTGAGCGACTGCCGGCTTTTTGGCGCCGGTGCCGCGGCGGTCCGGCTTGGGTGCCTTCTTGGGCTTCTCCTGCTGCGCCGAAGGCTGCCTCGAGCTCTGGGCGGTTCGCCCCCGGACGATGCCAATGAATTCCTCGATGACCTCGCTCGAGGAGTCGCTCGGCCAGGCCAGGGCGATCTGCGTCCCTTCGGCCCCGGTCAGGCGCCGCGCTACCGTGTCCTTGACGTTGAAATGCCGGGCCACGGACATCGGTAGGATCACGAGACCGGCGCCCGAGGCCACCACCTGCATGGCCATCTCCGGCCCGCCCATCGCGGCGACATCCAGGAAGTTCTCCTCCGCGAGGTCCTCCAACGCCACCTCTTCGAACACCGAGATTTCGTGGCCCTTCGGGGCCACCACCACAGGCTGCTCTTCGTAGAGCGGGATGACGTGGAGTCCATCGCGATCCACCGGCAGGCGGACAAAGCTGAGCTCCGCGGAACCGTCGCGCAGGACCTCCAGCTGCGCGCCGTCGTCGGACATGAACGAGTGCAGCGGAACGTCGGGCATGCGCTCTTCCCAGCGCCGGATCCATTTCCCGGGGGTCACGCCGGCGACGTAGGCGAAAGTCAGCCCCTGGGGGCCGCTTGTTTCGGCGTCGGAGGCGTCGGGGACGCCGACGGCGGGCAGGGATTCTTGATCGGATGGCACCAGTTCACAGTACCGCGCGGGCGGTAGCCAACGCAGCGCCGGCCCAAGCTACGCCGCGTACACCTGGACCGCCGTGGCCTTCACCACGAAGAAGACGCGCGAGCCAGGCTCCAGTCCCAGCTCGGCGGACGCAGAGGGCGTGATGTCCGCTGCCAGATCGCCGGCCCGGACCCTGATATGGTCCCCATGCGGTTCAAGATCAGTGATTGCAACCGGGAACGAGTTGCGCGGGCTGCCGTGGGCGGCGTCCAGGAAGATGGAAACGGCCGACGGCGGGAAAGCGGCGACGCCGGGCTCGCCCGGTTCCGCTTCGTCATCGAGGTGTCCCGCGACATGAAGATCGGGAAGCTCCGCGGTGGCGAGCGTCCTGAGTCCGTCCTCCGTGACGGTGCCGGACATGAGGTTCACTCCGGCCAGACCAGCGGCGAACTGGCTTCGTGGACGCCGGAAGACCTCGCGGGTGGCGCCTTCTTCCACAATCCTGCCCTTGTCCATGACGATTACGCGGTCCGCGAGCATGAGCGCATCCAGGACGTCGTGGGTAATGATCAGGGCCCGACGCCCGGACAGGACGCGTTTCAGGAGCCGGCGCAAGTGCGGAGCGGCGTGGATGTCCAGGGCGGACATGGGTTCGTCAAGGAGCAGCAATTCGGGACTGGCCGCCAACGCGCGGGCCACCGCAACACGCTGGGCTTGTCCCCCGGACAGCTGCCCGGGCTTCCTCCCGGCGAACTCCATGACGTCGACTTCGGCAAGCCAGTACCGCGCGGTTTCGCGTGATTCCGCCCGGGAAGCGCCTGCACTGCGCGGGCCGAAAGCCACGTTGTCGAGGACGCTCAGGTGCGGGAAAAGCAACGGTTCCTGGGCCAACAGCGCCGTACCGCGAAGGTGTGGAGGGGTCCATACCCGGCTGCCGCCGTCGAGGTCGAAAAGAACCTGGTCCCCTAGGCGGGCAGAGCCGGCATCCGGCCGCACGAGTCCCGCCGCGACGGACAGAAGCGTCGACTTTCCGGCCCCGTTGGGGCCGAGGATCGCCACGGTTTCCGCTTGCCCGACGCTCAATGACACGTCGAGGTTTCGGGCCCGAACGGTGGCGTCGATGTGGAAGCTCACGCGGCGGCCTCCGCGGGAATGTCTGCGCGGTGGGGACGCCGGTAAGACAGTCCGACGACGATCACCGCCACGGCGACAAGCACGAGTGAAAGGGCGACGGCGGCGTCCGCGTCGGTCTCGCGCTGCAGGTAGATTTCGAGAGGCAATGTCCGAGTGACACCTTGCAGGCTCCCCGCGAAAGTCAGCGTGGCCCCGAACTCGCCCAGGCTGCGGGCAAAGGACAATACCGCCCCCGACGCAAGACCGGGAAGGACCATGGGTACGGTCACGCGGCGCAGGATGGTGGTGGGGCGGGCGCCGAGCGTCGCGGCAACGGCTTCGTATCGGTTGCCGGCCGTCCGCAAGGCACCCTCGAGGCTCACCACCAGGAACGGCAAGGCGACGAACGTCTGGGCCAGGACCACCGCCGTCGTCGAAAAGGCGATCTGGATGCCCGCGAGCTCAAGGCTCTTGCCCAAGAGACCCTGCCGCCCGAACGTGTAGAGCAGCGCGATGCCGCCCACTACCGGCGGCAACACCAGGGGCAGGAGGACGAAGGCACGGAGGAGCCGCTGCCCGCGGAAGGGCCGGCGGGCAAGGACAAGGGCCAAGGGGATTCCGAAAACGACGCAGAGCGCGGTGCTCGCTGCTGAAGTGCGGAGGCTGAGGCCCAACGCCGTGAGCGAGGAATCGGAGGTCACCAGCGGGATGAATTGCGCCCAATTGACCTTTGCGACCATGGCGGCCAGCGGCAACAGGACGAACAAGCCGCCCACTACCGCAAGGCCATACACCCACCGTGGAATCCCGCTGAAGTTCATCTGCGCCTACGGTACGCCGGGGCTTGCGTCACCAGGACTTTCCGGGCGCCCCCGGCGACTCGTATGTGCGGCATGGATTCATCCTAGAACAGCGGCTGTGCCACTTCGCTGCGGGGGCGGATACCCTTGAACCATGACCTCTGCAAACTCCCAGTCCATGAAGCCGGCCACCGTTGCCAAGAAACTTGGCATCTACCTGCCTGCAACACCCCAGGAGTTCCAGGATTCGGAAATCACCCGCGCCGATTTCGCCGAGCTCCAGGCCAACGCCCCGGAGTGGCTCGCCGAGCTCCGCCGGACGGGTCCGCACCCGCGTCCCGTGGTGGCACAGAAGCTGAATGTCTCCATCAGCGGCCTCGCCCGCGGCGGAATCACCGAGCCCCTAACGACGGCGGAAATCACCGAACTGCTGGCAGCTCCCCCGCAGTGGCTCGTCGTCGAGCGCGCCACGCACGCAGCCGTGCGCTCCGAGGCAAAGCGCATCAAGGAAGAAGCTGCCAAAAAAGAAGCCACGAAGGACGCCAAGACGAACGCCGCTGCCAAGCGGGACGCGCCCAAGGCATCCAAGCGGGACCACGCTTAAGCTCCAGCCGGACTTCAGCAGCAAGGCAGGGCACCCGGGCCAGGGTGCCCTGCCTTGCTGCCCTTAAGCCCGATTCGGGCTCTCGCCTCCGGGCCTTCCTCGGCGCATACTGATTTCAAAGGGGTGCGCATTCGCGTGGAGGTGGTCCGATTGCCCGCCACAACTGGAATCCAGCTGACGGTCTGGGAGATCGGGCTGTGGGCGGTCTTGCTCACGTGCGCGGTGTCCTTCACCGTCAACACCGTCCGGAAAGCGGTCATCCACGCAGCCCCCGACGGCGGCCGCCTCGCCTTGCAGGCGCCCCTCGGCCAACGCGATCGGGAACCCGTCAAAGAGCCGGACGCCACCTTCTGGAACATCTTCGCCGGACTCGTGGTGATTGTCCCCGCAGTCGTCATCCCCGCGTTGGGCTCGCCCGCCGTCGGGCTCTTGATGCTCTTCCTCGCCATGGGTGCCGCTGCCACCGCCTTTGCTGTCGGCCGGAAACTGGAGCAGAAGCGTCAAAATCGGAGCGGTTTCACGGAGGCGGCAGCCCGTCACGACGCTCTCTTGGCCCGCTGGCAACGGTATGAGCTGGATCCCGCCAAGGGCATCGACTTCCCCGGCATGAGCGATGTCAACGTTCCGCAAACCGCCGCGTTGGTCCGTGCGCTGCAGGAAGCCCAACGCTGCCGTCTCACCGCGGGGACGGACTATGCCCGCGCCGTCGAGCGGTTGGATGTGGCGATGGCCGAAGCCGAAGCGGCGGCGGGCGTTTCCGCACCGTAACTGGCTGGCGTCGAGTGCCCGCTGCCTACGGAATTGCCCCGATGTGCACCAGGAGTTCGTGTTCGGCACCGTCGAGGTAGCGGCGCAACTCGGCTGCGGCCTCTTCCCGCTGTCCGTTGCGGATCTGGGCAACCAAGGCGGCGTTCCGTTCCACATAATGCCCGTGGAAGTCGGGAGTGGTGGCCATTGCGTGGAAGACCAATCGCATCTCGGCCAGCACTTTCTCCATCAATGCGTCCAGGGAGGCGCTTCCGGACAGCGACACCAAGGCCTTGTGCAACTCCTGGTTGGCGTCCGCCATGCCGGCCACCGATCCCTCGGCAAGGGCGGCCCGGGCCTTGTCCACGATCACGTCCATAGCGTCGAGGGCTCCGGCCGGGACATCGCCCCACAACACGGCCGCCGGCTCAATCAGGCGGCGCACCCGGTAGATTTCGCGGACGTCGTCGGCTCCCGGGGCGGCTACGAACACGCCGCGGTTGGGGATGCGCTGGACCACGGATTCACCGGCCAGCACCGTAAAGGCCTCCCGCAGGGTGTTCCGGGAAACGCCGAGCGCCTCGGACAGGGCTTGCTCGGAGAGCTTCGTGCCGGGCGGCAACAGGCCGTCGGAGATGCGCTGGCGAAGCTGGGCGGCAACCCAAGCCCCGGTATGGGCGTGGGTGGCGTGGCCGGCGTCGGCGATTCCTTGAAGCGCAGCGTTCATGGGCATGCCCCAAATCTACCGAACGGCGACCGTGCCAACCTCAGCCGATGCTCGCGAGCACTTCTCCGCGCCCGACGGCGGTGCCCGGCTCGTGCGGACCGCGCGCCACGGTGCCGGAACGGTGGGCCGGGACGGTGGTTTCCATCTTCATGGCTTCCAACACTGCCACGGGCTGTCCGACTTCCACTGCCGCACCGTCCTCAACCAGCCACTTCACCAGCGAGCCGGACATCGGCGAGGCGAGCCCGGCGTCGTCGGCCGCAACAGGCCCAGGGGCAGCAGCGACGGACCCGCCACCGCCGCTCATCAGCGCTTCGAACAAGCGGAGGGGGAGCCCAAGCTGCACCGCTTTGCCGTCCAGCTCCACCGTGAACGTGCTGCGTTCGGAGCCGGGGACCACGCGGGCGATCTCGGGAGAGGCGGCCAGCTCCTCGGCGAACTCGGTCTCGATCCACGTGGTGTACACGCCGAGCTTGTCCTCCGAGGTGAAGGCCTCGTGGCGGACCACGGCCCGATGGAAGGGAAGCACGGTGGGCAAACCCTTGATCTGCATCTCATCCAGGGCAACCCGGGCGCGGCGCAGGGCCTGCTGCCGGTCCTCGCCTCGGACAATCAGCTTGGCCAGGAGGGAGTCATATTCCCCGGGAACCACTGATCCGGAGCGAACTCCCGAGTCCACGCGGATGCCCGGACCGGTGGGCGCTTCGAAGACTTCCACGGTACCGGGGCCGGGAAGGAAGCCGCGTGCCGGATCTTCGGCGTTGAGGCGGAACTCGAAGGCGTGTCCTGTGGGCTCAGGGTCCTCGGTCAGGGAGAGGATGCCGCCTGCGGCGATCCGAAACTGTTCGCGGACCAGGTCCACCCCGGAGGTTTCTTCGGTGACGGGATGCTCTACCTGCAGGCGCGTGTTGACCTCGAGGAAGGAGATGGTGCCATCCACGGCCACGAGGTATTCCACGGTTCCGGCGCCGTAGTATCCCGCCTCACGGCAAATGGCTTTGGCCGATTCGTGGATGAGCGTGCGCTGTTCAGGGCTCAGGAAGGGTGCGGGCGCCTCTTCCACGAGCTTCTGGTTGCGACGCTGCAGGGAGCAATCACGGGTTCCGAGGACCACCACGTTGCCGTGCATATCGGCCAGGATCTGCGCCTCAACGTGCCGCGGTTGGTCCAGGAAGCGTTCCACGAAGCATTCGTCACGTCCGAAGGCCGCCTTGGATTCACGCACGGCGGATTCGAAGGAGTCCTCGATGTCCTCCAGGCGCCGCGCAATCTTGAGCCCGCGGCCTCCCCCGCCAAAAGCAGCTTTGATCGCCACCGGCATGCCGTGTTCCAAGGCGAAGGCAAGTACTTCAGCGGCGTTGGCCACAGGACCGTCGCTGCCCGGCACAAGCGGAGCCCCTGCGCGGACGGCGATCTCGCGGGCCGTCACTTTATTGCCCAACTCCCGGATCGACTGCGGCGCGGGGCCGATCCACGTGAGGCCGGCGTCAATGACGGCCTGAGCGAAGTCGGCGTTCTCGGACAGGAACCCATATCCGGGATGCACGGCGTCGGCACCGGCACGGCGGGCGACGTCGATCAGCTTGGCGATGTCCAAGTACGTCTCGGCGCCGGTGGAACCGCGCAGCGCGTAGGCCTCGTCGGCGAACCGCACGTGGAGGGCATCGGCGTCGGGGTCCGAGTACACGGCAACAGACTGCAAGCCCTCGTCTGAGCAGGCGCGGGCAATCCGCACGGCGATCTCGCCGCGGTTGGCGATCAGGACCTTTTTCATGGCTGGGTTCCTTCGGAGACAGCGCCGGCAACGGCAGGTTCAAGTGGTTCAAGGGTTGCGGGGTCCACGATCGTGAACCGCACGGTATGGCCGGGCGGCAATTGCGCCGCCGTCGGCAGGTCTTCGGGTACGACGACGGCAATCACCGGATACCCGCCGGTCACCGGGTGGTCGGCCAGGAAGAGGACCGGGTGTCCGCTGGGTGGAACTTGGAGTGCGCCGGCAACCGTACCTTCACTCGGGAGCTCGCTGGCGCCGCGGTCGGGGTTCCGTTCGAGCGGACGGTTGCTTCCCGGCCTGAGCCGGACACCGATCCTGTTGGACTGTTCGGTGGTGAGCCAGTCCTCCTGCGTGAGCGCCTCCAGGGCCCGTGAATCAAACCAGTCGTCCCGCGGGCCCAAGGTGATCCGCAGCTCCGAAGAGACCGCTCCTAGCCGGAGCGTGGATTCCTCGGGGGCGCCGACCATCTGGAAAAGCGGCGCTCCTCCCACGGGGAGGCTGGTCCCGGCCGACAGTGGCGCGGGACCGATTCCGGACATCGAGTCGCTTGAGCGGCTGCCGAGCACCGGATCAACATCAATCCCGCCGCGGACGGCAAGGTAGCTGCGGGCCCCGAGGGTCGGATCGCCCAGGCTGAGGGATTCGCCGTCCAGGAGAGCGAAGGGCGCGCACATCGCGGCGCGGCGGGCCGGCGCCCCGGAGGCATCGCGGATTTCCATGGGGACCACCGCCCCGGCAACCGCGAGTACCTGGTCGCCGGCGGCCCGGACCGTGAGTCCGCCTAGCACCGTTTCCACAACCGCGGTACCGGGTTCGTTGCCCACCAGGCGATTGGCCTGACGCATCGATTGCTGGTCCACGGCGCCCGCCGCTGAGACTCCCAAGTCCCCCAGTCCAGGGCGGCCGAGGTCCTGGACCAGCGATTGCAGTCCGGGTGAGTCCACCACGAGGGCGGGTCCGGTGAATTCGCGGGCGGCATGTGCTGCCGGAGTCAACGCGATGGCCTCGCGGACAGCGACATACCGGACCCTATCTCCTGGGCGGACAAGCGCCGGCGACTCCCGCTCGAGATCCCAGAGGACCGCCGTCGTACGTCCGATCAGCTGCCAGCCGCCCGGGGATTGCCGCGGGTAGACGGCGGAGAACGTTCCGCCGAGCGCCACGGAACCGGCGGGAACGGAGGTACGGGGCGAGTTGCGACGCGGAACATCGAGGCTGCGGTTCTCGCCGAGCAAGTACGTGAAGCCCGGGGCGAATCCGCCGAAAGCCGCGGTCCAGAGCTGGCCCGTGTGCGCGGCCACCACGCCGTCCCGGCCCAGACCGGTGAGCACGCCCACCTCGGTGAGGTCCTCGCCGTCGTACACCACTTCGATAGTGACGTCGCGGGAACTGTCGAGCGGCACCCCGCCTCGATCAACATGCCCGACGGCGGCGCGCGCCGCGAGTGCCTCGGCATGCGTGCCGAACTTAATCAGTACGGTGGCTGCCGCGGCGACCGCATCGAGCTGGCCGGGCAGGGGCTCGGCAAGCAGCCGGGAATGAAACGCCAGCACGGAAGGGAGATCGGAAAGCTCCACCAGGAGGGCACGCGGGCCGGACCAGCGTATTCCCGTGAGGCTCACGCGAAGCTCCGCACGGTCACGCCGGCGGCTTCGAGCCCCGCGCGGACGGCGGCTGCCATGGCCACGGCGCCGGGAGTGTCTCCGTGGACGCAGATGCTTTCTGCATGGACGTCCAGGATGGAACCGTCGCG
The DNA here is from genome assembly GCF_058781865.1 of Arthrobacter sp. FW306-1B-F12A. Taxonomy (NCBI): domain Bacteria; kingdom Bacillati; phylum Actinomycetota; class Actinomycetes; order Micrococcales; family Micrococcaceae; genus Arthrobacter; species Arthrobacter sp. FW306-1B-F12A. Next base: position 13,063 of record NZ_JBYSXD010000020.1, on the reverse strand, counting down.
GGCCACGATTTTGCCCTCCGTTGCCAGGCGGACCATGTTTTCCGTGATGGCGGCGTGATCGTGGAGCACGGCACCTTCTTCGCGGCGCGATACGAGGGTGCCGTCCGCGTTATAGGCGCGGTCGGCGAACGCCTCGGCTACTCCACGGAGTCCCTTCGCTTCCGCCTTGGCGAGTGCGACGGAGCCCGGCAGGAGAAGGAGCGGGAGTCCGGGACTGAAGGCATGGACGGCGTCGGCCACTGCCTGGGCGTGGACCTCGTGGTGGACGATCGTGTTGTAGAGGGCACCGTGCGGCTTGACGTACTTGATCTCGGAACCGGCAGCACGGGCCAGGGCTTGGAGTGCGCCGAGTTGGTAGAGAACGTCGTCGGCGAGTTCCGATGCGGAGCAGTCGAGGAACCGGCGGCCGAAACCCGCGAGGTCCCGATAGCCCACGTGGGCGCCAATGGTCACTCCGGCGGCTGCGGCGTCCCGGCAGGTGCGGGCGATGGTGCTGGGATCTCCGGCGTGGAATCCGCAGGCCACGTTGGCACTCGACACGTAGCGGAAGACTGCGGCGTCGTCCCCCATGGTCCAGTTGCCGAACGATTCTCCGACGTCGCTGTTGAGGTCAATAAAAGGCATTGTGATCCCCGTCTCAGGTTGAATACCTCACCATCATGCCTGAAATGCCAAGATTGTTCAACAATCTTGGTTGCGGGGCCAACTGCCCGGGTTCCACACGTGAGGTCTCGACCCTTTCAGCGAGCGAAAGGGACGAGACCTCACTTTTGGATTAGTACCTGTTCCTAGGCCACCGGTACCGCAGCGACGCGGCTGTTGGCGGCGACGATCCTGGCAGCCGTTGCCTGGCCCATCCGGACCGCTCCGTCCACGTGCTGGTAGCCTTCCGCGGCCAGATCGGAGGAGGACCAGAAGATGGGTCCAACGTTGGCGTGCTGGTCCTTGCCGTAGCGGTGCAAACCACCCAGGTCGTAGCTGGCCGCGTAGGCTCCGCGGGTCCACTCCTCGGAACCCCAGTCGGATTCGTAGTAGACCTCGGCATCCAGGGCCTTGTCGCCCAGGAAGCTCGCGATGGACTCAAGGACCTTCTTCTTGCGGTCCCCGGCGCTGAGCTCGAAGACGGCGTCTGCTTTTTCGTCCGAGATGAAGCCCACCAGGGTTCCGCGGGTGTCTCCGTGGTTGGTGTTGTCGTAGACCTCCTGGACCAGGGCGTCGGCGCCGAAGCCCGTGCCGGACAGGCCGTCTTCGCGCCAGAACGGCGTGCTGTAGACAGCGTGGACCTTGATGACCAGGCCCAGGGACTGGTGCTGGTGCATCTGGTGTTGGCGGCGCGGCAGCGGCGGGTTGTAGGAAACGCGGGAGTACAGGTTCGGCGGGACTGCCATGATCACGAATCGCGCATTGACGGTTGCGCGCTCGGACTCAACAGTGACGCGGTGGCCTTCACCCGCCGGCTCCCAATTGATGGTGCGGACCGGGCTGTTAAGTACGACGTCGTCGCCCAGTTCCGCGGCGATCAGCAGGGAGACCTGCTGCATGCCGCCGATAACCCGCTTGTCCAGGATGAAGTCTTCGTCCGTCAGGTTGGAGAACGAACCTGCGGAAGCCGCCATCAGGACCGCTTGCAGCGCGGAGAAGGCATGGGCCGGCTTGGTGAGCATGCCTCCGGCGATGAAGAGGCCGATATTATTGCAGGCTTCCTCGTCCGTGGAGTTCTGGCGCAGCCAGTGGTGGAAGGAAATGGTGTCCAGTTCGCGGGCTTTGGGGTGGGCCCAGGGTTCCTCAGGGCCGATCTCGGCGGCGAGGCCATCCAGGATGGCGGTGAGCTTGTCCATCTCGGCTGCGGTGGTTTCGCTCACCGGGAAGGAAGCCCCGGTGTAACGGGTGCGGCTGCCGTCCGGCGCCAGGTAGACAGACTCGCCGTCGCGGTAGCGCGCGTACATCTTCAAGCCCAGTTCGTCCAGGAGCCCCATCAGGGCGGTCTGGTCAGGGGACACCCATTGTCCGCCGATTTCCAGCATGGCCCCGTCAATGGTGTCGGTCCACGTACGGCCACCGACGCGGTCGCGCGCTTCGAGCACGGCAACGCTGAGTCCGGCCTTCTTCAATTCGCGGGCGGCCGTCAACCCCGACGGACCGGCACCGACAATTACGACGTCGCGATCAAGATTCAACATGATGTCCTTTCTGTGGCCGTCCCCGTTGGCTGACCAATAAATGAATGACGTTCATTTATCTCAACTGTAGCTGCCTTGGCCCCGGCTGTGAAGACCCAAATGGAATAATGCTGAGGACACAGCCTCCAGAAAGGTCAGCGATGCCTGAACCCACCCCCGCTCCCGGTGAGACCAAAGCGCGCCGCAGGGCAGGCCGGCCGATGGCGGCGGTCCTGGACCAGGACGGCATCACTGCGGCGGCGCTGGAACTGATCAGCAAGAAGGGTTACGACGGCCTCACCATGGCGGCCCTCGCCCGCTCCCTGGGTGTCGCGCCGTCGGCCCTTTACAACCACGTGTCCTCCAAGGACGAAGTCCTCAAGCTCGTGGAAGAGGACCTGATGTCCAAGGTCGACTTCGGCGGTTTCAGCACGCTTCCCTGGGAAGAAGCCGTCCGGCAATGGGCATATTCCTACCGCGGTATCTTCGCGAGGCACACCCCGCTGATCTCCGTGATCGCGGTCCTGCCCGTGACGGACGCCCCGCAGACGCTCGCCATGTACGAAGCTGTGACGGAGGGATTCCTCCGCGCGGGTTTCCCGGAGAAGCAGATCATCCCGAGCATCGTGGCCCTCGAGGCCTATATCTTCGGGGCCGCTTTCGACGCTAACGCGCCGGCGGACATTTTCGATTCCGGCCGCTTGGCCGACTCCACGCCACACTTCACCTCAGCCGTCCGCAGCCTGGGACCCGAGCGGAACAACTACCCGTCCGACCTCGCGTTCAGCATGGGCCTGGATGCACTGATCACCGGGCTAGGAGCGCTCCGGGCGTAGCCCAACTAGCTCGCAGTTGTTGTCGTTATGGGCCCCCAAAACGACAACAACTGCGAGTCAGTTGGGAGTTCGGTGAGTTAAACAAAGGAACCCCGGTCAGAGACCGGGGTTCCTTTGAATTGCGTGCGCGAGGGGGGATTTGAACCCCCACACCCTTTCGGATACTGGCACCTGAAGCCAGCGCGTCTGCCGTTCCGCCACTCGCGCGCAACTTTCTTTCGCCCGGGCCGTACCAGGTTTCCCCGGCCTCACCCCTGCGAAAGCAGCGAGATCAAGCATAACGGACAACCTGTTGAAAACGCCAATCGACCCGGGACGGGGCCGTAAAACCCTGGGACGCCACGGATTGCCGGTCCCCCACATGATGCGGAAATCACGCGAGAAGCATCCCGGAATGATGCAGCCCGGCGAACTTTTCCGGCGTTCCGGCCGTTGTGGAATAAGGCCATTCACAGTCTTGCCCAGTAGTATCGGGGTTGAAGACAGGCTTCCTGCGTGCGCTCCGGCCACTGCGGGGATTCGTCTTGGCTACTGATACTGCCGGGTCAACGAAGCGGAAGGAGAAGGACCATGGGCTTGCTTGACAGGGTTGAGCGTGGCATCGAAAAGGCCGTCCGAGGCGTCTTCTCCACCGGGTCGCGGGCGCGGGTGGAGCCGGTGGAAATCGCCAGCAAGCTTCGCCGTGAACTGGACAACAAGTCCATCACCATTTCGGCCGGCCGAACATTGGCACCCAACGTTTTCGACGTTCTCTTGAGCGATGAAGACTTCGCGCGCGCCCAGGACTGGGGAACTCCCCTGGCCGAGGAATTGTGCGACGTCGTCATCCAGCACGTGCGCAGCCAAGGTTACATTCTGCAGGGTCCCGTACGGATCTCCTTCCGTCACGACGATGCCCAGCGCGAAGGCCATTTCGAGATCACGTCCCGCACCGAGAAATCCGGCGGGGCTGCCGCGCCCGTTGCTCCCCGGCCCGTTGTGCCCGCCGCTCCGAGCCGCGAGCCCACACGGCTCCAGCCTGTCCTGGACATCGGCGGACAACGCTATTCCCTCAACGCGCCTTCCATCGTGCTGGGCAGGTCATCCGAAGCCGACATCCTGGTGGACGATACCGGCGTCTCGCGCAAGCACTTGGAAATCCAGACGGCAGACGGAGTCATCCGCGCCGTCGACCTCGGTTCCACCAACGGAAGTTACGTCAACGGCCATAAAGTGGACGGCAGTGTAGAACTTACTGACGGATCCACCATCACCATGGGACGGACCAAGATCATCTTCAGACTTCTCCCCCAGCCCTCTGGTGGGCGCCCGTGAGCGACATCAGCGAACTGACCATCACCGCACTGCGCTTCGGCTTCCTGCTGTTGCTCTGGATACTGATCTTCAGCATCGTCTCGACCATGCGTCGCGATCTCGTGATCGGCCGCAAGGCAGCCATGGGAACTCCGACGGCGCGCGAAGTACGCAAGCATCCGGAGCTCGCCCCGGCGCCGCCCCAGCCCGTGAAGCAGCAGGCGCACCAGCTCGTCGTCGTCGAGGGCCCGCTCAAGGGCACCACGCTTCCTTTGGCCGCGAGCCCCATTCTGCTGGGCCGCGCACAAGAGGCCACCTTGGTCCTCGAGGATGATTATGCTTCGGGCAGGCACGCGCGCTTGTTCCCCCAGGGCAGCCGATGGTTCATCGAAGATCTTGGCTCCACCAACGGCACCTACCTCGCCGATCAGCAACTGACCCGAGCCCTGCCGGTGGAGCTTGGCGTCCCCGTGAGGATCGGCAAGACGGTCATCGAATTGAGGGCGTAGCCCATGGCTTCCCCCCAGCCTTCCGAAGGCAAGGCGCTGCCTCCGGAGCTCCCCCTCATCATGCGTTACGCGGCGCGGTCCGACGTCGGGCGTGTCCGCTCGAAGAATGACGACTCCGCATATGCCGGCCGGCATCTTGCCGTCGTCGCGGACGGCATGGGCGGGCACGCGGGCGGGGACGTCGCCTCGGCATCCACCGTGCTGGACATGATCCACCTCGATCACGATTCCTACCCGGACGGCGCGGAAACAGTCCTCGCGGACGAAATCCAGACTGCCAATTCCCTCCTCTCCGAACTCGTCCACGTAGACCCGAAGCTCGCGGGCATGGGCACCACGGTCACCGCCCTGCTGCTCGAAGGCAGGCGGCTGCACTTCGCGCACATCGGCGATTCCCGCGCCTACCGCCTGCGCAATGGCAAATTCGAGCAAATCAGCGTGGACCACACTTTCGTGCAGAGGCTGATCGACGAAGGCCGGCTGCGCCCCGAGGAAGCCGAAACCCACCCGCACAAGAACGTCCTCATGCGCGTCCTGGGCGACGTGGACGCCAGCCCCGAGCTGGACCTCGACGAGCTCGACGTCGAACCGGGCGAACGCTGGCTCCTCTGCTCCGACGGCCTGAACTACGTCCAAGGCGCAGTCGTGGAGCAAGTAGTCCGCGAAACCAAGGACCTCGCCGAATGCGCCGAGCTCCTCATTGAGCTCACTCTCGCCAACGGGGCTCCGGACAATGTCACCGTGGTGCTGTTGGAAATCGTGGAAGAGACCGGCGATAACCTCAGCACGGCCGCCGTCGACGTCGTCCCGGAAGCGCAGGTGCCGCCGAAAGCGGCCGATCCCGCGAAGTCCGCACCGAGCAAGGACAGCTCGCACGGCAGCGATGCGGCGGCCCCGGCCAAAAAATCCGGAGCCAACAGCCCCGCGGCCGGCGGGGTCACGCCTGCCGTAGCGCCGCCGGAAACCAAATCCGACGCCGGGCCCTCCGCCGCCGCGGAGCCAGCGGCGCCGGGTCCTGTAGCGGGTTCCGCAAAACCTGCCGGGACCACCGAGCCTCCGACGGCGACAGACCCGCACCTTGGCGAGCACCTGTCGGCGGAGATCCTCCGCGAAGAGCTCGCAAGCCGTCCGCACGAGCTGGTCGGGGCTGCCGCGACCGCGGCCGATACGGGTTCGATCCCGACCATAGCCGGACGCAGCGTTGCACGCCGGGCTGCCACGGTGCTGACCCACAAGGCCGAACAGGACCGCCAGGATCCGCAACCGCTTGTAGCCCGGAAGCGGCGCTGGTTGACGCCGGCCATTGCCGCCGTCTTGGCCATCTTCGTGGTCGCCGGGCTGTGGCTCGGCTATGCGTGGACGCAGACTCGCTACTACGTCGGTGAATTCAATCAGCACGTCGCAATATTCAACGGCATTTCGCAGAGCCTGGGCCCGTTCCAGCTCTCGAAAGTCGAGGCCACGACGAACATCCGTATGGATTCCTTGCCTGAATTCACGCAACAAGTCGTTCGCCAGACCGTTCCGGCGCGGGATCTGGCCGATGCCCAGCAGATTGTGAAAAACCTTCAGGAAAAGGGCACCACCGGGCTTCCAGTCACATGCCCCACAGGCACGGCCAAACCGACGGCGAGTCCCTCGCCCACAACAGGCCCCACGCCGGCGAGCCCGAGTCCCTCGAACCGGCCAACATCGTCGCCGACGTCCACGGCGGTCCCTACGTGCGCGGTGTCCCCATGATCCTGGCCACCACCACACCCAGGCCGCGCCGCAACGTCGAGCTCGTCCTGCTGGTCCTTGCCCTTGCTGTGGGAATCGGCGCCAGCGCGATGGTCGGGCTCAACAGTCCGGCCGCGTTCGACGCCGATTTCTGGTTCCAGTCGAGTCTCTTGATCGTGGCGGCATTCGCTTTCCACATGATCCTCAGGTTCCGCGCGAAATATGCCGATCCGATCATCCTTCCGATCGTGGTTGCACTCAACGGCTTGGGACTGGCCCTGATCCATCGCATGGACCAGCCTGGCGAGGACACGGGAAACAACCAGTTGCGCTGGACCCTCCTGGCCATGGCCGTGTCAATCGTTGTGATCTGGTTCCTCAAGGACCACCGCATCCTTCGCCGCTTCACCTTCATCTCGCTGGCGGCCAGCGCGGTTCTCCTTGTATTGCCGCTGGTTCCCGGAATCTCCGCCGGCGAGGTGCTGGGCGCGAGCGTCTGGATCCGGATCGGTCCCATGACTTTCCAGCCCGGCGAAATCGCCAAGATTACCCTGGCTATATTCTTCGCAGGCTATCTTTCCTCCAACCGGGACCTCATCCTGCTTGCCGGCCGCAAAATCGGCCCCATGCAATTGCCGCGCTTCAAAGATCTTGGCCCCATGATCACGGCTTGGCTCGTGAGCATCGGCATCCTCGTGTTCCAGCGGGACCTCGGCACCTCGATCCTTTTCTTCGGCTTGTTCATCGTCATCATCTATGTGGCAACAAGCCGGATCAGCTGGGTAGTCATCGGCGTCGCACTGATCCTGGGTGGCGGATTCCTGGCGTCCAGGTTCTTCTCGCACGTCGCGTTCCGCCTGGACAGCTGGTGGAACGCCTTCACCCCGGAAGTCTTCGACCGGTCCCCGGGCGGCAGCGGACAGATCGTCCAGGGCCTCTTCGGCATGGCCGACGGCGGCCTCGGAGGCACAGGGCTCGGACAAGGCCGGCCGGATCTGGTGCCGTTCGCCAACAGCGACATGATCGTGGCCCTCATCGGTGAGGAACTGGGACTGATCGGTCTTTTTGCCGTCGTGATGCTCTACATGCTGCTCTTCACCCGGGGGTTCCGCGCTGCTCTTGGCGCGCGGGACGCGTTCGGCAAACTCTTGGCTTGTGGCCTGTCCTTTGCCATAGCGCTGCAGTGCTTCGTGGTGATCGGCGGCGTCACCCGGCTGATCCCGCTGACGGGACTCACCACTCCATTCCTTGCGGCAGGCGGTTCCTCCTTGCTTGCCAACTGGATCATCGTGGGCTTGCTGCTCATGATTTCGAACACCGCGCGCGGCCCGGTGGACACTACGCCCATTACCCATGCCCCCACAGAGGCGGTGCAGACCTCATGAACCATTCCATACGCAATGCGTGGATGGCAGCAGTTGCCATGTTCGCCCTCCTCTTTGGCGCGATCAGTTACGTCCAGGTCATCGGCGCCGGCGACCTCAACGACAATCCGTGGAACCAGCGCGCTGTCCTGGCGAACTACTGCAACGACCGCGGTGCCATCATCGTGGGCGGCAAGCCAATCGCCGAATCCGTTGCCGGAGACGAAACCTGCAAGTACCAGCGCAGTTACGCCCAGCCGGAGCTTTATGCGGGGATCACGGGATACTTCTCCAGGACCTATGGGTCCACCGGGCTTGAGCAACAGCTCCGGGATGAACTGGCTGGCAGCTCCGACCAACTCTTCCTGGACCGTGTGAGCCAGATTTTCCTTGGGAGCCAGCCGAAGGGCGCCTCGGTGGAATTGACCCTTGATCCCGTGATCCAGAAGCTCGCCTACGACCTCATTCCTGACGGCCAGCGCGGCTCGATCGTCGTCACCAATCCGAAGACGGGCGCCATCATCGCGATGGTCTCCAAGCCGTCCTATAACCCCAACCTGATCGCCACGCACGATCCTGCCAAGGAGAAGGCCGGTTACGACCAAATCAACCAGGTCCCCGGCATCAACCTGAACCAGTCCGTGAGCGGACCCACCGGCGAGCTGTTGGCGCCCGGTTCCGTGTTCAAGCTCGTCGATACGGCGGCGGCATTGAGCTCCGGGAAGTACAACAAGGACAGTGTCCTGCCGAACCCGGACAGTCTGCCGTTGCCCGGTTCCAGCGCCTCGCTGCCCAACTATGCCGGGGGCAACTGCTCCACCCGCAACACCGCCGATTTCGCTTTCGCCCTGGAACAGTCATGCAACACGCCCTTCGCCAGCATTGCCCTGGACCTGGGCCAAAACGCGATCGCGGACCAGGCCAGCAAGTTCGGCTTCGGACAGGATTTCGGGGACCAGCTCAAGCTGCAGTCCGCGGTCAGCGTCTTCCCCAAGAACCTGGACCAAGCAGCGCTGGCCCAGTCCGCCGTCGGGCAGCGTGACGTCAGGGCCACTCCGCTGCAAATCGCCATGATGACCGCCGCTATTGCCAATAAGGGCGTCCAGATGAAGCCGAACCTCATCAAGACTGTGCGGGCACCTGACCTGCGTGTCATCAGCGAGCCCAAGGCCGAGGCGCTGCGTACTTCCACCACGCCCGATATCGCCAACCAGATCACGCAGTGGATGACCGACGTCGTGTCCCAGGGCATTGCGAGCGGCGCCGCAGTGCCGGGAGTCCAGGTGGCCGGCAAGACCGGTACCGCGCAACTCGGCGATTCAGGCTTGAACAACTCATGGTTTACCGGGTTCGCCCCGGCCAACGACCCGCAGGTAGCCGTCACCATTGTCATGGAAGGCGTTGATGTGTCTACCGGCGCAAAGCTAACCAGTCCGAACGCGAAGAAGATTTTTGAGGCGGTGTTGAACAAGTGAGGCCTACGTCAGGAATCACCCTCGGCGGCAGGTTCCAGCTGACCAGTCGCATAGCGATTGGCGGCATGGGAGAGGTCTGGAGGGCCAAGGACCAGATCCTTGGCCGGATCGTCGCCATCAAGGTACTCAAAGAGGAATACACGGGCGACCCCGGGTTCCTCCAGCGGTTCCGCGCCGAGGCCCGCCACACCGCGTTGCTCAATCACGTGGGGATCGCCAACGTCTTCGATTACGGAGAGGAAGACGGCTCCGCCTACCTGGTCATGGAATTGGTGCCGGGTCAGCCGCTGAGCAGCATCCTGGAGCACGAGCAGGTCCTTTCACCGGACCGCACCCTGTCCATCATTTCCCAAACCGCCCGGGCGCTGGCCCCTGCACATGCCCAAGGCCTGGTACACCGGGACATCAAACCGGGCAACCTCCTGATCACGCCGGATTTCCGTGTCAAGATCACCGACTTCGGTATCGCCCGCCTCGCCGACCAGGTTCCGCTCACGCAGACCGGCCAGGTCATGGGTACGGCGCAATACCTGGCTCCGGAGCAGGCCACGGGACAAACAGCCACAGGCGCCTCGGACATCTATTCCCTGGGGATCATCGGCTACGAGTGCCTTACAGGGCACCGTCCTTTTTCGGGAGAATCCCAGATCGCGATTGCGCTGGCCCAGGTCAACGACGCCCCGCCGCCGCTGCCTGAAAGCCTGCCCACCCCCATTCGCGCCCTGCTGATGTCCATGCTCGCCAAGGATCCGAAGAACCGTCCCGCGGATGCCATCAAGCTGGCCGAAGCCGCGGAAGCGATCCGCGCTGGCGATATCGCAACGGCACACGCGGCCGTCCCGGGGATGTTGCTGTTCGAATCCGCCACGGGCCCTATCACTGCCCCTACGGACATTGCCACCGCGCCCACCGGCATCGTCACCTCGCCCTACGGCAGGGAAGCACGGTCGACGTCGACGTCGGCGCTCCCGGTGATTGGCGCCGCCGCCGCGGGAGCCGCTGCGGTGGGGGCTGCCGCCGAAGGTGGAAATCCGCTGGCCCGTGCCAATGCCCTGGCCGCCGAACGCAGCTTGGATCAGGCCGACGAGCACAACGCGTACATCCATGAAGAAGAGGAGTACCAGGAGCAAGAGCCGCCGCGGAAGAAACGCAGCCCGTGGACGTGGCCGCTCATCGCGCTGATCGTGCTCGTGTTGCTCGCCCTGGTGGGGGCGCTCCTGACCCAGTCAGGGTTGTTCTCGCCGAGCAGTCCAGCACCGGCTAGCACCACTCCTCCGTCCCAGGTCTCGAGCGCACCGCCAACCTCGGCAAGTCCGAGCCCCACGGAAACCTCGGCCACCCCGACGCCCACTACGTCCACCCCGGATACCATCAACCTGATCCCGGAGCAGTACAAGGGACAGCCGTACGACAAGGTGCGCTCGGACCTCAACGCACTCGGCCTCGCGGTCAACGGAGTCCAGGTCTTCGATCCATCCACGCCCGGCACTGTCATCGACATCAATCCTTCCGGCCCGGTGGCCAAGGGATCGACCATCACCGTCAGCTACTCCAAGGGACCGCAGATGGTCACCGTGCCGACCATCGGCAAGGGAGCCACCGAATCACAAGTACAGGCCGCTATCGAAGGTGCGGGCCTGCGCTGGGTCACTGGAGCCCCCGTTGACGGAGCAACCGGCCAGGCGCCGGGAACATTCGTCAGTTCCGATCCCGCGGCCGGGCAGAAAGTACCCGCCGGGTCCGTCGTGACCTATCACTTGTCCAAGCCGAACTCGAACCCGTCTCCTTCCACCAAGACCACCCCGTAGGACACCATGCCAACCGGACGCTCTACACCTGCCCACAGAGAGGACAGCACCCCAATGACATCCCAGCGCGTCCTCAACGGGCGGTACGAACTCGGTGAATTGCTCGGCCGTGGTGGCATGGCCGATGTCTACAAGGGCGTCGACACTGTTCTTGGACGAACCGTGGCGGTAAAACTGCTCCGCGCCGATCTCGCCCGTGATCCGCAGTTCCACGCCCGCTTCAAGCGCGAGGCGCAGGCGGTGGCGGCCTTGAACCATTCCTCGATCGTCGCTATCTACGACACGGGCGAGTACACGGTGTCCGGCGGGCCGGGCGAGGACGTCCGGGTCCCATACATCGTCATGGAATACGTGTCCGGCCGGACTGTCCGCGACCTGATCCGTGCCAAGGAACTGGACATCGATCAGGCCATCGAGTTCATCCTTGGGGTCCTTGCCGCCCTGGAGTACAGCCACAAGGCCGGGATCGTCCATCGCGATATCAAGCCGGCCAACGTCATGGTGACCGGAGAGTCAAACGACGTGAAGGTCATGGACTTCGGAATCGCACGGGCGATGGCCGATTCCGCGGCAACCATGACCCAGACGCAGGCCGTGGTTGGTACTGCCCAGTACCTGTCGCCCGAGCAGGCCCTCGGCGAGACCGTGGACGCCCGCAGTGATCTGTATTCCGCGGCGTGCCTCCTGTTTGAAATGCTGACGTCCCGTCCTCCGTTCACGGGAGACAGCCCTGTCTCGGTGGCCTACCAGCATGTCCGCGAGATCCCGGAGCCCGCCAGCACCTTCAATCCAGCCGTTTCAGAGGCACTCGACAGTGTCCTGGCCAAGGGCCTGCAGAAGAATCGCGCCGATCGTTTCCAGGATGCGGCTGCCTTCCGGCGGGCCTTGCGTGCGGCCAAGAACGGCGTTGCGGTCCCGGCCCTGGCCGCCGGCACTCCAACGGACGTCACGGAGGCGGTGCCGTTGACGCAGCCGATTCCGGAAGGCGGCTTGGCGCGCGGCCTGGTGGGCGCCGAATTCCTGGACAGCACCCTGAGCGGAGGGCCGGAAAACGGCCTGGCCGCCGGCGGCCAGGACATGCTGGCCCGGGAGGCGGCGGAGTCTGAGTCAGAGCACGACGGCGCCATGCCGCTTGGGTTCGCCCCTGAACGCGAACGGACCGCCCGGCAGAAGTCCCGCCGTCGTGCGTGGACCGCAGTGGTTGTTATTTTGGTGCTACTGGTCTTGGCCGGCGGCGGATTCTGGGTGTACAGCACGGTGAACCAGAAGCCGACCCCGCCCCCGTTGATCGCGGTACCGGCGGTGGCCGGCATGAGCGAGGCCACGGCGTTGCAGACGCTGTACGGCGCCAATCTCAGCCCGGAGTCGCACCATGTCCCGGATGACAAGGTCCCCAAGGGGACTGTGATCAGCACCGACCCTGGCGTGGGGTCCCAAGTGGCGCCGAAATCGCACGTCATGCTGAACGTTTCTGACGGGCCGGTCTCGGCGACTGTCCCTGCAGGCCTGAGCGGGCTCACCGAGGCCGCTGCACGCGACCTCCTGCGCCAGGCCGGACTCGTGGGTGGGTCGAGTACCTTGGCCAATAGTGCCACCGTTCCCGCGGGCTCCGTCATCAGCACCAAGCCCGCTTCGGGAGCTGTAGTGGGCGTGGGCAGCACCGTCGACCTGGTGGTGTCCACGGGCAAGGTAGCCGTGCCTCAACTCGTCGGTTTGAGCGAGGCCGATGCAGAAGCGCTGCTCAAGGCGAACGGCCTGGCCATCGCGGTCACCGAACAGGAGAACTCGCAAGTAACCCCTGGAAAGGTGACGGGCCAGGGCGATGCCTTCAATTCCCTGGTAGAGCAGGGCAAGACCATCAGCGTGATTGTCGCTAAGGCTCCCGCCCCGCCCCCGAGTC